>NZ_JAMYQF010000074.1:0-25429 GCF_040320745.1 Mesorhizobium sp. M0621
CAGTGGGCAAAGTATCAGGACCGCATCGATGCTTCCCGTCTGGTGTTCATCGACGAGACATGGACCAAAACCAACATGGCCCCGCTCAGGGGATGTTCGCGGTCGGAGACGACTGGCAGTCGATCTATCGTTTTGCTGGATCGGACATCACCATCTTCACGCAGTTCGAAGCGAATTTTGGTACCAGCTGGCAGGGGCGCCTCGAGCAGACTTATCGCTGCAACCAGCTCATTGCCGAAACGGCCGCAAAGTTCGTCCAGCGCAATCCCGATCAGATCAAAAAGTCGGTCCGCTCGACACGACCGGCTATCTCGAGGTCGATCCGTGTCATTCCCATCGATGAACGTGGCAAGCTTGACTTCGGGGTGGCTTGTCGGCGCCTGCTCGAACGGCTTGACGCCGCTCTAGGCGGCATCGCCACTCTGTGGCGCAACGAAGCGCGCGACAAGCTGAAGGTCCTGGTGCTGTGGCGCTATAACACCCTGGATCCGTTCGAAGGAAAACCGCCATCCTTTGCCAACATCGAAGTATCCGGGCTGTCGTTTCACCGGGCTAAAGGGCTCGAGGCCGACTACACAGTTCTGCTCGACGTGAGCGAGGGCAACTATGGCGTACCAAGCCGCATCGAGGATGATGAGCTGCTCAATCTGGTCATCCCCCGCCCCGAGACCTTCGCCTACGCGGAGGAGCGACGCCTTTTCTACGTGGCGCTGACGGGTGCCAGCCGAGGCGTCTATATGATCTCCAATCGCCGTCAACCATCCCGCTATATCCGCGAGCTTTGCGAGATCGCCAGCGACGAAGTCCGCTTCGAGACGATCGATGGCACCGCCCTAAGCCAGTGCCCAGCTTGCCTAGTCGGCCAATTGGTTGAACGCCGTGATAATAACGGAGGCGTATTTCGTGCATGTAATCAGTTCCCGGACTGTAAACAGGTGGAACCGGTGGCTGCCGACCGCCGGATCCTGTCCCGTTCACCGCACTCTTTGTAGGCCGAAGGCTTCCTACTACTGTTACGCCGGAACTGTGCTGCCGAGGGCGATTGGATTCGTTTTCGCTATCCTGCAGTCATGAACGAGGAATTTATCCGGCATTGCTCAAAATTGCGATATACCACAGATGTGTGAAGCGAGCTTTGACCACCCCCAGTACCAGGAGCGAATACTTGAGCGATCAAGACGAAGCCGTGACGGCCGATCTGATCGGGCTGACAGCAGACATCGTCTCTGCCTATGTCAGCCAGTAGTGACTGAACGCGACCGTACGCGGGACCGGGTCCGCCTGGGGTGGGAGGCAGCCGTCGCTCTTGTAGCGGGCGGCGAATACATTCGCCGGTACCGAGGTTCAAACACAAGGTTTGTTTCCGATTAGTTCGATCAGCCCGCCATTGGCTCAGCCGCCACGCTATCGCAGTTTTCCCAAGCCCGCTTGCTTTGGTCGCTCTTTTCGCGGTGTGCCTTGATGTAGGCTCCATAGTCAGCCCATGTTTGCCTCAAGGCGTCTCCTCGCATTTGCTGAATAAGCTCAAGCGAGAACAGATTCGTTTTCCCGCCGAGGCACACATAATCATAGAGGTTTAGTAGGCGATAGACCTGAGTCTGGACGGCATAGTGATCTTTATGGTCAATATAATTTGGCTCGAAACGTTGCGTTCCTGCGACCTTATTAAGATCATCCAGACGTATCTTTTCCGCAACAATTTCTGAGGCCTTGCTATCAAGATCGTTCATTACATCCAATGTTCTTGTACTTTTTGCATCGACATAGAGGACAATTGGAATGGCGAGCGCCGCAGCAGCGGTTATTACCGCGGCGCTAACATTGATTAAAGTGAGGATGCGGTCAAATTTGGTATTCATCAATACCTCCATCTTTCAACAGCATCGGCTCGAAGTATCCCCCGGCCGATCAGATTATCAACATAGGCGCACTCCGCTTTCGACCAACTCAGGAGCGGCCCAGAAGCTTCGATCCTTTGATGACGCTTGCCGGCGCCGAGTGGCTTTCGCGGCCGGCGCGTCGACGCAAAAGCGTCAAATCATGGAGACAAATTTTTTTGTTACTGCGTCAAAACCTTTTGTCGTTGGATGTAACTCATTGGCCCACCAAGTCTTATAAGTTGCGCCCGTCGAAAGCGTGTTCCGCAAATCCAGAAACTTAACGTGTCCAAAGGGAGGCCTACCGGCGAGACCGGCGAGCATCGTGTCGAAGCGGTCAATAAGCTCAATACAGATTTGCTTTCGCTTGCTCATCTCCGCGTAGCCCTTGCGGCGAAAGCCAGGCTCAAGCCAAGGACCTGGAAACAGACCCCCGCCCCAGAAGCCCCTGCCGTCAGGTACGGGATAGTCATAACCGTGAATCACGACGGGAACGGGATGACCAAGATACGATTTGCAGATCAGAGTTATAGCAGCAAGGATAGTGGCGTAGGCTTCACGCACGCGCTGATCAATAACGCCCGTAACGATCGATTCGTTAAGGCCGGCGATGCCTGATGCAGCGTGGTTGAGCAGAATAGCAAACTCGTCCCCCGCCACGTCGTTGCCACCTCCTGACAGAAGGATCGCACGTGGTTCAACGCCCGTACGAAGAACCTTTTCGACTCGGCGTGAGAAGGCGTCGAGTTGTCCGTCCGAATAAGCCATGTCCTCAATTGTGTCGCCGCGGTGAGCCGCCGACTCCACATCGAACCCGTAACTGTCCTCAAGATCGCTCAGGACATCGTGAAACGGATAGTCGAACCAGGAATCCCCCTCAGCAATCAGGACACCCATGCTAGCATGCGTCACGGGAGCCTTGGCGAGCACCCGTTTTGCGGTCGGGTCGATCTTCAACTTTGCATTTGCCAGCACGCGCTGTCGTTTTTCAATCGCTTCAGCGCGACGTTTGAGTGCTGCTGCAGCAAGTGCCTTTCCAACTACAATCGCCTTGGAAAAATTTTGTTTCTTCGCCATCGATGTCCTCCATTGAGCCCGCAGTCTCTATTTCGATCAATTCTCAAAGATGGTTACTGCTTTAGATAGTCCTGGATATTCCATTTCTCGGGCGGCAACTTGATCAGGCCGCCGTCGAGACCAACCGCTGGACCACAGCTGCTCGTCGCGCCACAAGGGTTGATAGGACCGGCTGCGCCGCCACCGCCGCAGGGGGTCCCTGCGATATCGCTGACGCCGGGCGGACAGGAATACTTATCATAAATGGGTGTTGGCTCACGATGCTCGGCGTAGAAGTCGACAATGCCGGTATCGGGCTTGAAGATGGGCGTTTCTTGCGCGCGAGATTGCGACGTTGAGACCGTCATCATGATGCAGCAGGCTGAGAGTGTAGAAGCAATCAAGCAATGTCGATTCATGTCAGACTCCCCCTTGTGCGCAGGCCGTCGTGATCCGCCCGGGATTTTTGTTGGCCTTGGCGATGAATTCTTCGATCTCTCGATTCCTCTCCCGCATGTCAGCAATGCATTTTGCGGTGACAAATCCCTGATCGGTCTCGATCATGATCTCGACATCCATGAAATCGCGCTTAGCTGATCTTACCGCACCGAGAAACTCTCCCCATGTCAGGATCCCGTCAGCCGTGTGAAGAATTTCGTGATGAACGACAGCGCCCGACGGGACCGAGTAGGGAACAGCATCCCCCAGTATCCCAAGCCATTTGCCGAAGTTCTCTTCGTCCATTTGAACGAAGTCCCGCCAAGGAAAAACGTACGGCTTTTCCTCAAGAGAGAAGCGGATTTGTGTTTTTTCGATCGTGCTGACAAGACTTGGCTGAACAGCATTGCGCGCGGTCACCGGCATCATCACGGCGAGCGGAGCCGCCGCGCGATCTGCATCGCTCGCTGTCGCCGCAACGATGGTGCGAAAGTCCACGATCTTGATAGGATCGATCGAAACGATACCGGGAGGCGGGGGAGACAGTGCGGGTATTGTGCCGGGAGAAAAGAAATAGGTGATGACGAATGCGGCAAGCCCGCCTCCCGCACGCAAGGTTAGCCCGGCCACAGTTCCTGATACCCCGAGAAATCCGGGGACGGTGCCGGCGACTACGCCGATGCCGAGCGATATGATGATACGCACCAACTGATAGAGCTCTGGCGTTGCGAATTCCTTGTCGCGCACGACCAGATACATGACAAAGCCGATAATGGCGATGCCGACGAAAAGGCCAATCCGTCGTTCCGTCCTGTCCATAGTTTCCCCCGGGGTTGTTGTTTACGCAAACGCGCGCGCGCGGCACTTCAGCAGAAAATCCCGCCAGACACTGGGCACGGTCAGGCCTCCCTGGCCGGACAGGCCGAGTTCGTCCAGGACACTGGCAACGGCGGGCTTGGTCGCACTGCCATAGACCCCGTCGACGCCATCGTCTTCGGGCCCCGTTTTGCCGATCTCGCGACCGAATACGTATTTCAGCGCGGATTGAAGGAAGAACGTCTGCGCGTTCGACGCCGTCCTGAACGAGAACGAGAAATTGAAGTCGACGTGAAAATGGTCCTTGTGACTCGGATAGTGATAGCTGAGGATTTGGAAGAAATGCAGGAATAGGTGCGCATTGATGCCAATATAGAGCTTCCTGTCGTCCGGATACCGATCCATCATGAAACGGTCGTCGCCCCAGTAGAATCCGTCCAGGTCGAAGGCCAATCCCTGACCGTGTGCGTTCATGCCATCGCCGATCGTTCCGGCGGTCAGAATAATGCTGGGCCTACCGCGGCCCCAAACCTCGAACAATTCCGCCAAGCAAGTGTTCAGCGTATCCTTGAGTTTGTGGCGGCATGAAAAGCTCCGCGGATCTCCCTTGCTTCCATAAGGGAAACTCGGAAGGCGATCGTAGTGGACTGGAACGCCGGCAAGGCTGTCGAATGATGTCTCTGCGGCAGGCATGAGATAACTCCTTCTTCTGCACAAAATCGCTTGGTCGTCACGACGGTCGGGGACTTGGCAAGCGGCGACCGGAGGCGGTCGGTGGCGCCGAACCAGTGTCGTGCCCGCTCAGACCGGCTGCTGGCTGCCCATGTCGTAGACAAGGTTCTTGAGGATCGGTCTCCTCTTCATTCCGTCATGCACGTTCTGGGCGCGGTCGCCAGGCCCGTATCCCGAAAGGCGGATTGCCTCGATCGGATCAGGTTTGAGCAGCGCATTCAGCACCATGGGAAGATGGGATTCGCTCAGATGTGGCGCGGCGACGGCTACGGAAAGCAGATCGCATTTCATCCCGTCAACGCCGTTCGGATATTTCGCCCGCACTGCTGGCGTCGCCAACATCTTTTGATGCAGCCTCATCAGCGATGATTTGACGTTGTCGATCGAGCCGCCGACCTGCATGGCGCGCATCGCCGTTGACGTCATCGTCCAGATCAGCCATCGCGCCGCCGCATGAAGCTCTTCCGGGTCGGGCTTGAGATTCGTGTGATAGCGATCCGGATTGAAGAAGCCCATCAGGTCGCCATGGTAGTAGCTGGCGCTGTAGCCGCCATCCGCCGGCGGTACCTTGTTCTCCAGCGAGCGGTAGGCCGCGCCCTTGACGAAGCAGAGCTTGCCATTGACCACATCAAGCTCCGGGAACCACTGCTTGGCCTCGCTGTGGAGATCGACGAACAATCTGCGGAAGAAAGGCAAGAAATCGTCGCCTGTATGTGCCGCCAGCTGGATGAAGCCGAACGTCATCGCCGCCCTGTCCCAGGCGTTGATCACCGTAAAGCAGGCGTTGGATTCCGCCCAGCCCGTCGGGTAGATAAGCTCAGGCCATTTCCCGAACTCGGTCCAGGCGGCCGGGTCGTAGGCGATCCGCGGCTGGTCGCCGGTTGTCCGCGCCAGGCCGCGGGTCTTGCCTTCCGGATAGCCGCTATATTCGAAGAAGCGTCCCAGGAAGACCGGAGAGGTGCTGGCGTCGTATAGCACATCCCACCGGCTCGCACCCGGCTGCTTGCGCACCAGCCAGCCGGCGAGCGGCTTGTAACCGGTGTCGAGCGCGATCTTGAGATTGGGATCGGGCGAAAGGCTCGTCGCCGGCATCGCCGGCTCGTCCTCCGTGCCGTTGCTTATGATGGGGTCGCCGTTCCCGTCCGGGATCCCGCCGGGCGAAGGCTGCAGCGCCGCGTCCAGTTCGGCGCCGCTCTTCGGCCAGGCTATGCCGAGCGCCTCCGCGGTGGCGGGGCCGCCGATCAGGTCGGTTCCGTTCTTGCCGAATACGTCGAGCTGGAACTGCCGCAGCGCCTTGGCCGTGTGCCCGCCAAACAGGCCGTCCGGGGTAGCCGAACCAATGTTGTAGCCCTTGGCGAGAAGGCCGGTCTGCAGGCGCTCGGCCAATAGTCCACGTGAACCGAAGCGCACTGTCGGCGCACGTTTGGCGTAGCCGAGTTCGGCGGTCCGCAACGCCTCGTTTTCTTCGAAGACGGCAAGCGCGAAATGAAACTGGTCGAGGCGATAGGCGTTGTTGAGGAACTTCTTCCACGGACCGAGTTCGGTGGTGATCGCCGTCGCGCCGCTGTCGCCTTCCTTGCCGGCAACGACGACGCAGCCGTAGGAGGAATAGTAACTCGCCGTCTCGTTGATCTGCCGCGAACAATGCAGATTGTCGTACACTACTTCGAATTCGAGCCGGTCATCCCCCTCATAGTCCGTGTCGTCGCTTGTCCGCCATACGGGCAGCTTGCTTTCGTTGCGGAACGCCAGGTGCCGGTCGGAGCCGTGATTGCCCTTGAAGTAGCGATGATCCGGCATTCCGGGCACTTTTCCGAAGAAACCGGACGCAAGGCGGTTCACGCCATTGCCGTTGTCGGAAAGCTGCGCCGCAACGGCGGTCACATGCGGCACGGAACTGCCGACGAACACGGCGAGCTTGCCGGTGCCGGTCTGCCATTGACCTACTGTACATCGCATGTGGCGGTAGTCGATCGGCGTCATCAGGAGTTCGTGGGCGTTGCGAAAATCGGAACCGCCGAATTCAATGGGCTGCGCGCCCCGCAAGGCAAAGAAGACCAGTTCGTTCTCCGGCACGACGAAGGAACCGAGTTTAAACATGTCCCGCAAAACGTCGTCGCTTATCGAGAATTTCATCTCCCGTCCCTCGGCTTGGTTCGGTCGCCGCGATCGGCCCCGGGGCGCCTTCTGACCGCAGGCGAACCCGGCGCATGCAGGCCGACCGCTTCCGGCTATTTGCCGATAGTGAACTCGAGCGCCCCACCGATCGAGACACAGTCGAACAAGGCGAGCGTGCGATAGACATTTTCGGTTTCTTCCAACACAAGGAACGTTTCGGCGCTGCCGGTGGCTGCGACGGCGGGAAGCACGCCCAACAGCTTGACGATGCCGTCCCCCTGCTTTCCGCTCCAAAGCCGAGGGTTCCTCTTCGGCCAAAGGTTCTGGTCGCGTTGCGACATCGCCAATATCAGGGAAACCCGACGTTACTGATTTGCCAGATACACGACGGTCTTCGCATTCCACTAGCAACATCACTCTCTCCTGCTATTCAGTGTTTTTCCGAAGCTGCGAGTAGCCTGGCGAGTTGACTTCTGCGCAGAACGCCAGGAGAGCCGCGCAAACCTCCTTGATGGTTGTCTCGCGCCCGCTGTCATCGGGCTGGAACTCGTAGCCGCACTCCATCGTAAAGCCGAGCACCTTGGGCAGCCCAGGCCTGGCGAGGTGACGACTGTAGGCATAGTCATCACTTGCGCCTGATGTCGCATAGAGTTCGAATGCGGGGCCAACGCTGTAATCATCCCCTGCCACGAGGGTGATCGCATCTTTCATCGCTCGTGCCAGACTCCGCACGACATTGAGATCGACCTCGGTGATGAACTCTCCGTAGGAATCGTCGGGATTGCCACGGATCCCGTCGAACGCCGGGTTCAGAAAATTCTGCTCAGGAGCCGTGGTCTGGTTGGAATCAAGGCCCCACGAGTGAAACACCGCCGGTATGGCGCTATGGACGTCGACAAACCAGCCGATGCCAGGCATGCTATCGAGCAGCCACACGATGTTGCGCGTCTCGGATTCCGATGCGGCAGCAGGACCGACGTAGAGATATTTGTGGCATGGATCGTCGGACGCGCTCACGCCGCCGGGTGCGAAATGCAGCCGAAAGTCCCAGGCGACGTCGAAGTTCCGATTGATATCGACGCCGTGGCAGACGCCACCTTGCTGATTGACCATTGGCCTGCGGTTCTTGCGCCAATCCCCGTCGACGTTCTGGCTGAACACGCGCCCGTCAGGGTTGGCACAAGGCAGGACCACGATCTGGATTCGATCGACGATCGAGGCAATCGTCGACTTGTCGAAGTAGGAGGAACCGTATCGCAGCCCGGTGCCTGAGCTGTAGGCTTCCAGAAGATCGGCAGCAAGAGAGATCAAAGCGTCCGGCGGCACCCACTCCCGGGCGTGGACGCCGCCCACGAAGACAGCGGTCCGCTGATCTGGACCACGCGTCTTTCCGATGGCGAGTGCTCCAACGCGCCGTGATTCCACGGTGAGCTTGGGAAGCGGTATTTGCGTAGTCAGCGTCGGATACTTCTCAGAGAGAATCTGAACCGCGCTAACGATCTCGTCATAGTTGAGGTAGGCCATGTCCTACTCCTTCCTTCCGGGTCCGCGCGGCAGTTCGCCGCTCAGAAAGCGGTTGCCTGACGAGACGAGTCCGAGGCGAGAACTTGCGTCGGGGACGGCCTCGAGGACTTCGATCGAGATGCCCGTCGCCGCACGCGCGACGAGGCGTGCGATCTGCGCTTCGTCGGCGATCCCGATCGTGCTCGTGTGATCGCCCTCTCGGCGGGCAACAGGGCGGCAGCCGAGATCGACTTCGCTCTCCGCCAGGAACTGGCGGAGAGCAGCCTTGCTCTCCGCCGATATCTTGAGCTTCCGTTGCATGGCGGTCGTCACTTGTTGGCGGCTATGGTCTGATCGACCCAGTCCTTGACGGTCGACACGCGCGTGTAGACGCCGTAGAGGTCCGGCTGGGCGCAGCCCCAACCCCAGCTGACGATGCCGACCAACTCAGCGGCGCTCCCCATCCGCGCAGCAGGTCCGCCGCTGTCACCCTGGCAGGAATCCTTGCCGCCCGCCGCCTTCCCCAGGCAGATCATGTTCTCCGAGATCGCGCCGCCGTAGCTGGTGGGGGCATTGCAGGTGTCGTTCGACACGACGGGGACATCAACGCGGAGCAACTGGTTAGAACTACTCCCACCTTGGCTGGTTGCGCCCCAACCCGATACGCGTATCTGGAAATCGACGGGCAGCTCGGTCGCGACCGTCGCGAGCGCGATCGGCTGGCCAACCGCTAGCGGCTCCTTCAACTTGATGAGGGCCGCATCAAAATCCATCTCTTGTGCCGTCTGTCCCCATTTTGGATGGATGAAGATCGCCGTGGAGTCGACCCGGACCCCTCCTGAGGTCTTGAAGACTGTGCCAGCCAATACGTCCACATTTGCGGCATCCTTATTGACCAGGCTGTTGTCGACGCAATGTGCGGCGGTAAGGATCCACTGCGGTGCTACGATCGAGCCCCCGCAGAACTGGAAAGGTGCAACAGGTTTTCCCTGGAGAAGCGCGACCTGCCACGGCAGCTCGCTGATGTCGTCGACCTTGACACCGCCAACGATGAAGTCCTGGAATTGGGATGCGGCGGGAGACGCGCTCATGATCAGGGTTGACGCGACTACTGCTGCGCTCTTTGCTATAAGGTAGTGTTTCATTGCATATTCTCCTGTTTTGCAGCTGGACTTACTTCATTTATTTTGTATTCGTAAGTTGAGGTAAATATACTCACCTCAACTAGTTAGGACTTGTGTACGGGCAGCAGCGACCGCCGCCGCGGCGTTCACGCAGCCGAAGCCGAAATGGATGGAATGCCCAGTCGGGTCGTAAGCCTCCGGAGGGCCGATTCGACGAGCTGTTCGCTGAAGGATCGCCCGCAGTTGGTCGGCGCTGAGCGCAGGTGCGGCGGACAGGACCAGCGCGCATACGCCCGAGACCAGCGCGCAGGCGCTCGATGTCCCGCCGAACTGCCGGTAATAGTCGCCCGGCCCGTAGCCGCGGTATCTCACAACACCGTTGGCGTCCGCGTAGCTCCCGGTCACGTCGCTGGTGATGATGGCCCACCCGCCACCGCCGCTGGATGGCGCGCAGACTGCGATTTCAGCGCCGAAGTTCGAGTTGTCGTCCCTTTGATCAAGGCTGGTCGATGACGCGACAGCTATCACAAGCGGGTGTGTCGCAAGTCCGTTGTGATGGAATTGGTCGTTAATGCTGGTGTTGGAGTTTCCAGCGGCGAACAGAACTAGGGTGCCCAACCCCCCACGGCCTTGCTTGGCGCAGAATGTGATCGCGTTGAACAAACGATCCCCAAGCGCATACTTCGCCGCCCTTGGCCCCCAGCTGCAATTGACGACCCACGCCCCACTCATCGCCATGTATTCAAACATCTTGGCGAGCGGTTCCGGCTCGACGTCCACTCCCATGCGAACTGGCATGATGCGTGCGTTGGGTGCCACCCCGATCATGTCGCCGGCGCCCGACATGCCTGCGGCGACGCCCGCGCAGGCCGTGCCGTGCCAATCGTCATTGCCGTTGACCGGAACGCCGGGGGTCACATCGGGCGAGTTAGTGACGAAGTTCCAAGGCAGCACCGCCTTGTCCCGAAGGTCGGGGTGCGCAAGGTCGAAACCGTCATCGATGATCCCAATAATGACGTTGCGGGCACCGAGACCTCCCAACGCTGCCCACGCATCAACGACGCGCGCGTCGGCGCCGGCCTTGTATCCCAACGTATTGCCTCCGTGCTTGCCGATGTTTCGTAAGTGCCAGAGTTCGCCGAGCAGCTGGTCTCCCGGCAGCAGGAATTGGGCAGGTTGCATGGGCGTCGCGAGGTCTGGCTCTGCAACGGCAACCGCGGGCTCGGCCTGAAGCTTTACGCAGAGCTCGACCGGATCGGTCGGCGCACGGACTGTGAAGTAGCCATCGCGTTCGGCCTTCAAGACCGTCAGGGAATGACGCCGCAGGACGCCATCGGCGTCTTCCTGGGCGACGCCTTCGGCGAAGGATAAGTAGATCGTGCCCATCGGCACGAAAGGAACCAGGTCATCGGACGTGTGATAGACTGCGGTTTGCCGGTCCATCGACATCATGCGGCCGAGATCCTCACGCGCCGACTTGTGTCTCGCTGGCGACGAGGGAAGTTCTACGATGTCAAACCCTGCGACCCTGCCGCGAAGTGCGCCTCTGCCACGCGCTTCGAGCGACCGCACCTCGTTTTCGAAGGACATCGTTCTGCCGGCCCGCGGCCTGAGCGCGACCAATTCGTCGCTTCTGGTCAGGATGACCTTCGACTGTCCAAGCTTGATCTCGATATCACTCATTCTGAAATGTCCTGGAATGCGGGCCGCCCATGGGGATCACCTCGTTAGACTTGCACGGGCGGCCGCAACTGCTGCGGCAGCATCAACGCAACCGAATCCGAAGTAGATTGAGTGGCCGTTCGGCCCGTATGCTTGGCCGCCGATCCGTCGCGCGGTGAGCTGCAGGATCGAGCGCAACTCGGCGGCGCCAAGCCGCGGCGCCGCCGAAAGGACCAGAGCGCAAACGCCCGCCAGCAGGGCGCAGGAACTGGACGTGCCCCCGAAACATTCGTGATAGTCGCCGCTGCTGTAGCCGCGTGGCCTGACGGTTCCTGCGGCATCGGTCCAGCTGCCGGTCACGTCACTGGTCACGATTGTCCAGCCGCCGCCACCGCTCGAGGGCGCACACAGGCAAATTTCGGAGCCGTAATTCGAGGTATCGGACCTCTGGTCGAGGCTGGTCGACGATGACACCGCGATGACGTCGGGATGCGTGGCAAGCCCGTTGAAATGGATTTCGTCATTTATGCTGGTGTTCCGGTTCCCGGCGGCGAAGAGTACGGGCGTTCCAAGCCCGCCCCGACCTTCCCTAACGCAGCGCGATATGGCGTCGAAGACGCGCTGGCCGATGGGGTAGCGGGCTGCCTTTGGCCCCCAGCTGCAATTGACGACCCACGCCCCATTGTCCCTCATGTAGTCGAAAATCCGCGCCAGCCCCTCGGAATCGATGTCAGAACCCATGCGCACGGGCATGATGCGCGCATGGGGAGCAGCGCCCACGATATCTCCTGCGTCGACCCTGCCGGCGGCGACGCCGGCGCACGCCGTGCCGTGCCAGTCGCGATTGCCGGCGGCCGGCTCACTGGGCCCAACGTTGGGCGAATTTCGTCCGAAATCCCACGCCAGCACGGCCTTGCCCAGCAAGTCCGGGTGCGAGAGGTCGAAACCGTCGTCAACGATGCCTATGACCACACTATCGGAGCCGAGGCTGCCGAGGGCATACCAGGCTTGCACGACACGCGCGTCGGCACCGGCTTTCAAGCCGCTGGTTTGTCCGTCATGCTTGCCGATATTGTTGAGATGCCAGTGCCGGCCGAAGAGCCGGTCTTCGGGAAGCAGAATGTTGGCGGGCTGTCTCGGCGTGACGAGGTCGGGTTCGGCAATGCCCACAACCGGATTCGACTGCAGGGCAAAACACGCTTCGACGGGGTCTGCCCGCGTGCCGACGGTGATGAAACCGTCACGTTCCGCCTTGAGCACGACAAGTGAGTGTTCTTGGAGGACGCGATCGAGGCTTGCCTGATCGGCTCCTTCCTTGAAGGACATGTAAATGGTGCCGGTCGGCACGAAAGGAACGTTGTCATCCGAGGTGTGATAGACCGCGATCTGCCTCTGCATCGACATCATGCGGCCGAGATCTTCATGCGCTGCCTGCCGCCTAGTCGGCGCGCTGGGAAGTTCAATGATGTCGTAGCCGCCAACCGTGCCACGCCGGACGCCGCGGCCGCGCAGCTCGATCGAATTCACCTCGGCCTCGAAGGATCTTGAACGCCCCGGCTCAGGCTTGAGCGCGACGAGCACATCGCTTCGCGAGAGTGTTGCCGTCAATCCACCGAGCTTGAGGTCGATATGCGTGACCATGTGTGCCCCTTGAAGAAATCGGGACGGGCCCGCCGCCCGCCCCGATCAAGCGCGGTGCAACCGCTGGGAGAACGCTCGTTGCACGACCGTTTGAACGGCTGGCGGGCACCATTTACCCACCAGCGTTACACCGGCGTTACACTGCGGACTCCTCACGCGGCGAGTAATCCGAAGTGCTATTGATATTTCCGCAAATCCGGCAGAAGCTTCATCTGAGCTGGGGTTATTTTGGGTATGAGCAACGCTGTATCGATAAGGTTACTTGGAAATCCTGCGATCGAAGAAGGCGTAAAGGATCGGACATTTCCGTCGCGCGGCTTTTGCCTAATTGCCCTGCTTGCATTAAATCCCACCCGGACAATTACCCGCGCCCAGGCCGCATCCCAGCTCTGGGATAGTCATGATACGCATGCCAATATGGGCAACATGCGCCAACTGATACTGCGCATGTCGAAGGCATTGCCCTCTTTGTGGTCGATATTGTTTGTCGACGACAAGATGTTGAGGATCACCGATCCGTCTCGCATCGATGTGTGCCGCTTCCTCGAGTTCGATGCGTTTGCTGGAGAGAATTCGCTGTGGCAACTCATGGAAACGTACCGGGGCGATCTGCTGCAGGGCATTGAGGTGCCGGCGCATGAGGACCCCTTTACCGTGTCACGCACCTATCTGCGTGAGCGCTATTTCGGCTTCGCCCACAGCGCGCTGAAAGAGCTGACGCGGTATGGGCATGCGGACGCATCCTCGATCCAAGCCCTCGAGCGACATGCTCTCGGAATCGACAATGGCCGAGAGGAGACCTATAGGTCCCTCATCGCGGCCTACGGCGCACTTGGCCGGGCCGATGAGTCCCGACGCGTCTTTGCTCTTCTCACCGACGTGCTTCGTCTGGATGGGGCCAACGGACCGAGACCGGACACGCGCGCCCTGCTTGCGCGCGCTACGGCGAGATCGATCGATCTCGGGTCGACTGCTGTCGGCCCCGACCGACATACAACTCCGTGCCGGCCACGCGTTGCGCTGCTGGCGCCGAACTGGCTCTCGCCATCCGGCGAGGAGAACCTCCAGCGTGCCTTTGTGGAAGACGCGGCGAACGAGCTCGCGCGACACAAGAGCCTCGTAACGTTGGCGTCGCACAGCTCGTTCCAGGCAAGCAGCGACGGAGGTGTTCTCGACAAAGGCTCACCGCTGCGCGCCGACTACGCCGTGAGCACATTCGTACGCTCGCGGACTGGGGGCAACGAAATCACCGTGCGCGTGGTCGAAAGCAGCTCGGGCTCGATCGTTTGGGCGGGCGACTATCCGCTGTCGCCAGACTTCATCGCCAGCTCGAACCGGGCGCTTGTCGGCCGGGTAGCATCCGAGCTGTCGAGTGCGATCGAGCGGCACAGCTTGGCTTCGCCGGATCGTACTGGCAACCCTTCTGCATATCTCATGTTCCTGAAGGGGCAGGATACGCTGAAGACATGCGACCTGCGCAGCGTAAGACGCGCCCGACGCTTCTATGCACAGGCCATTTCGCAAGACGACCGGTTTGCCGACGCCTATTCTGGCGCCTCCAGCTCCCTTTACCTCGAATGGCTGCTGCTCGGTGGCAACGATCCATTGCTGCTGGCAGAAGCACGCGATCTCGCCTGAACGGGCGATCGCCTCTGATCCATTCAACTCGGTCGGCTACTGGCGCCGCGCCATGGTAGCCCTTTATCAGCACGACTTTGATGAGTGCGATGAAAGTTTCATGCTTGCCCGGGATCGCCACCCAAACTCTGCCGACATCCTGCTCGACTACAGCGACGCGATGGGCTTCGTCGGAGACCCGGACGAAGCGTGGACCACGTTCGAGCAGGCAATAGATCTCAATCCGACACCCCCTGACCACTATTGGTGGGCAGGGGCGAGTGTAGCATTCTCGCAGGCAGATTATCTTAAAGCGATCGGTCTTTGCGGTCGCCTCAGCAACGACGAGCCGGTGCTGCGCTTGCTGGCAGCAAGCCACGGGCATCTAGGCAATCTGTCGGAGGCGAGCGGATATGCGCGCCGTCTCCAGGAAATCTACCCCGGAGAGACAGCAAACAGCATGACGCGGCTGCAACCGCACCGCTCGCCAGCCGACATGCAGCCTTTCATCGAGGGGTTGCGCATTGCGGGAATCAAATAGGAGGGAAACATGCCCAACAAGCCATCTCGTGCATTCATCATTGGAGACAAAGATCACGGCCTGACCATCGTAATCACCGATCCGGTCATGGTCGTCCACTATTCGATGGACGATCTGAACAACGTCGCCATCAACCAGATGGCGGGCAAGGAACCTATTGCTGCGATGGGCGCCGTGGTGCAGGAACTTCTCCCATTTCTGCGCGGCGTCGACCTTGACTTGCTGAAGCAACGCGAAGTCGAGATGAAAAGCCCGCCCCATGGACAATTCGAACTTCCCTACGAGACGAAACTGCTCGAGGAGCTCAACAACGCGGCTGCGATCGGCCGCATCATCCGCAACAACGGAACGGTCTGCGATGTCGACTTCTGCGTAGCGCTGGACGTCGATCCCGGGGACATCGTCGCCAAAGGGAGGAATACAGGTCCGGCAATCGACATTCAGGGCTATCTCGCCACACACCAGGGCTCTGCTACCGTGCCTGCCGGTCCCCAGACCTTTGTCATCAGCAACCTGCCTGTAGACAACCTCGACCCCCTCGATCCGTGGGTCGACAAGGTGTGAGGAAATGCTCTCCTCACATTCTGACGTCGAGCAGGCGTTTCGCCGGGTTCAGGCGTTTCGCGGCGAGATGGCGGCGGACCTGGAGCCGGCCTCGCGTTGGCTCACGCGAGGCGATCTGGAGCCCGTCCTCGGCAGCTTCGGTATCACCCGGGTCGCAGACCTCACGGATCTCGACCTGATCGGTATTCCCGTCTGCGCGGCGGTAAGACCGGCATCGCGCTCACTGTCAGTTTCTGCGGGCAAAGGCATGACATATGAGGCCGCCTGGACCTCGGCCGTCATGGAGAGTTGCGAGCAAGCGTTGGCCGAGGACGCGCGCACTCTTACAGCCGTCGTGGACAGCCCACGCGGGCTCGCTCGCCGCAGACTTCGTAGCGTGCCACTTGATCGACAGTCGAGATGCGCGGCCAGGCATTTGCCGCAGGACCAGGACCTTGCCTGGGTGAGAGGCCTGTCCTGGATGACCGGGGAACCTGTCTATGCCCCTTATGAGTTGGTCGGCATGGACATGGTCACGCTCGCGCCGTGGAACACGCGGGCGTTCCGGATGTCTTCCGTCGGTCTGGCTTCGGGTGGCGATATTGCAGGAGCATTCACACACGCGCTTCGCGAGATCGTCGAGGACGATGCGATGTTCGGCGCGCTACTCCCCGGTGCCGGGCGGCAAGCCGTTTGTGTCGAGTTCAACGCGGGTCAGGATCATGAGTTGGTTCGCGCAATCTCGCTCCTCGCGGCAGCAGGGGTTGAAGCGCGCTTCAGCGTGGCTGGCGACAACGATGGGTTGCCGGTGGTCATGGCCGCCCTGGTGCCAGAGGAAGATTACTCGCGCGGGCGGTCGTACTTCAGTGGCTCCGGCTGCCGATCTGGCTTGGAGCAGGCGGCGCTCGCTGCTCTGCTTGAAGCCGTTCAATGCAGAGCCCTATTCATCTCCGGTGCCAGGGACGATCTGTTCGAGGATGAATATGGCGGAGTGCTGACGAGCAGCACCGAAAGGTTGTTCGGCAGCTACCGGCTTCTGCCGCAAAGCATCGGCCTGAACCGCCACCAGGATCTGACTTTGAAAGATACCATCGGCAGCGTCATGGAAGGCGTCCGCGACATCTATGTCTTCCCGCTCGGCGGAGGCAGGTTTGGGATCGAAGCGGTCCGCGTGCTTGCCGACGATTTGGTCAGCATGCACCAACCCGAATCCTATGCACATTCCGGGCGCGCGGCGCGGAAGCTGCTGCGTCAATGGAGCCTCACATGAGGCCTCTGATCTTCGTCGGTCCGAGCCTTTACCGCGGTGGTGTGCAAGGTGGGCAGGCGTTTGACATTGCGCCACCGGCCCGGTGCGGCGATGTCATGCGCGCGGTGCTCGAGGGGCGCAAGGTCATCGGGTTGATCGACGGCATATTCGAATCCGGACCTGCAGTATGGCACAAGGAAATTCTGTTCGCGCTTGACGCCGGCTGCCGCCTGCTCGGTGCGGCGAGCATGGGTGCCCTCCGAGCAGCTGAATGCTGGCAGTTCGGGATGATCGGCATCGGCCACGTCTTCGAGGACTATAGGACAGGCCGCCGCAGTGCTGATGCCGACGTCGCCTTGGTTCACGGGCCGGCAGAGATTGGCTATCTGCCGCTGACGGTTCCGCTCGTCGATGTGGCCGACGTTCTGCAGCGAATGCTTGCAGCGAGCGTGCTTGACACTTCGCTCGCCAGTGCCATCACGGCTGTGGCCGGCAAGACCCATTTCAAGTCGCGGACGTGGAAACAGGTGCTGGCCGGCGCAGGCATGCAGAGAGAGTTTCAGGAGGCCACGCTACGGTGGATCGCCGCCAGTGGACCGGCGGTGAAAACCCGCGACGCCCTTTTGCTGATCAACAGGATCGGGGAAACGTCGTCGTACAACCCCGCTGCGGGACCTTTCCCTCACACGCCGTTTTCGGCCCGGCTGCTCGAGCTCGTGAGAAACTAAATGCTGGGGCATTGGAGGATCATCGCAGCTTCAGGGGCGTTGCTGATCGCCGCTTACGTCTCGACCTTGTTGATGGCGGGCGATGAGGGATCAGGAAACCTGCCTCCACTGGCCATATCGTGTGATCTGGTCGCCGCCTATGGCGGAATTTTCGAAGTGCCCTCAGGAGTAGAGATCAACGTCACCGACCAGAATCGTGGGGAACTGCTGGAACGGGTTCGCGGTTGCGTCGAAAGTCTGCTCGTTGAGGAAGCGTCTGGTCGATACAGGCAGACGGTCGATACGCTCAATGGGCCAGTCGTTTCGGGTGCGGATCGGGTAGAAAGAAGCTTTGTGAAGATCGAACTTGCAGCGGCTCTCGCGAATACCGATGCAGCCAAACAGCAGCGCAATGTTGCTCGCCGGCTCGTCAGCGGATGGCATGAGGCCAAAGACATTATCGAACGACAAGGAGCCGGTCCGGCGCTCAAGGAGAGTGACTGGCCCGCAGTCGGGGAGGCGAAACACCGCGACGATGTTCCAGCATACCAGAAGGCCTGTCGAGATGCGGGAGTACCGGTGCCCGGATCATTCGTGACGGACCCGCGCTGGACCAATAGGGGGGATCTCGACTCCGAAACCCATCAGTATTTCTTCCGCTCGGATTGGCCTGACGCCGAGGTGTGGACCTACAGGGATAATGTCTCCGGCGGTTTCTGCGTGGCGCTCGTCAGGCGCAAACCCGGTTGGCCCGTGCAATATGTCGGCACGATTTGCGCAGACAAGCTGCAAAAGAAAGCATGTTTCTTCGACAACATTGTCTACGAAGGTTCCGCCACGAAGCGCATCAGCTGGGACGATTTCAAGACGCGGGATTTCAGTGAATTGGTGCATCCCAAGGACGGCGAAGATCGTTGCAACGTCTGCCACCTCGGCAATAACCCGTTTATTGTGCACCCGAAGACGCTGCTTGGGCAGACCATCAAGTCAATGTACGCAGAGGACGTGCCGAAGTCGCAAACGTTTGAGTTTGTCGGTCTTGGGAACGAACGTGATCCCTGGTCTAATTTCGGCCCGATCATTCCCCCAGACGCAGGTGGGTGTTTCAAGTGCCACGGCCTGCCCCAAGTGACGACGAACCACAAGTTCTGTAGCAGCATCATCGAGATGGCCGCTAACAGGACCATGCCTCCCGGGCACTGGCCTCCCGAACCAAAGGGGGGGCCATGGTTTTGGCCCGACGCCAACGGCTGCTTTGCAAAAGATTTTGCTGCGTTGGCAGACTACTTTCCAAGTCTGGTGAAACTGAAGTCCGTCTGTTCGGGTAAGGTCGAGAAAATCTGCCCAACCCAGTAGTAGCTGGTGGCGTGATTGTTCCGGAAGGCGCTCGGACCGAGTAAGGCGACGTAGCGTTCGGCCCCAACTCCCAACTCCGGCAGCGGAAACGTTGATCAATGGCCAAGACAAGCCGCGCACGGTGGGTGTCTCGATCCGACGCATGGCAACGCTGCATTCGGAACAGCTTCGGCTACGGCCCGACGCCACTCGTAGCGCTTCGAATGCTCTTCGCCACTTATGGCGCCCCAAATGAAGTGTCGGCTTCCGCGAAAGGTATAGGGGCTCTTCAGGTTAAATTTGGGCCAGGTCGCGGCAATTGCTAGTTCCATGTCGCAACCCTGGTCGCTGCGCGCTACGCGTGGCAACGAAGCGCGAAATGCGGCGAGGCAGAGTGTGAGGAAAGGTGATAGCGCTCTCCCGACTCGAACCCCAGAGGGATTGGGTCGATCAAGCTCTTTCCGCAACGGATTCTGACACGCGAACTTCCTGGATGAGCACACGCAATTCGACTGAAGATGAGAGACAGAAAGTTCGAAAAGCTTCCAGGAAGCCCAGTCGATGGTAATTGTAGAACCGTCTGACTGTCCTCCTAGGGGTCGACAGCGGTCAGTCCGCTTATGGGAACGGATGGCGGAAGGCTGCGGTTCGGCTCTCGACCGCATTGCCGCCGCTCCTGCGCTCCGGTAGGACTGCTTTTAGCACTTAGCGGACTTGTGTCTCGGCTTTCCTGGTAAGCCTGCACCGCGGATGGCCAGTGGATGCCGCAAGCTGCCAATCCGCCTTAATTTCGTAACTCCGACTCAGTGGCTTTCTACAACGTAGTGCTTCCTAATCTCTTTTTCTTCGTAGAGATCATCACTAACCATCGCCACAATGATGGCGGCGACGGCAAAGCACAGATCAACGTCGGCCTTAGCAATCGGCTCTGTTTTCGTGTTGTGAGCGATAGCGTTTCTGAGTTTTTCGCACTTGTCGAAACCGTTCTTAACGTCTCCCCATATCTTCACTTTATCGAGGCCGCCGACAGACGGTGGCATGTTCGCCTTTATGATCGCCTGCAGTTTCTGCATCAGTCGGATGTCAGGTTTGGTCCGCTGATCGTCGGATTGCCCCTTGTTGAGTTTCTCACGCTCCGATTCAACGAAGCTGTCGAGTGCCGAAAAATATGAGAAAAATGCCTGCTTGAGCTTTCCCTCTTCCTCGAACGCGAAACCTTCGGCAATCGCTTCCGCAGCATATCCGATACGACTGCTTTCTCCGGAGTAGGAGGCCACGATGAAATTGAAGCGCACATCCATTCATTTCCATGGAAGTACCAGACAAGCTTCCCCTGACCAGTGCTCGGCACCCAAAGCGGTCTGCCATCTGGAGTTCCAAGGCAAGCTTCCCTGTGCTTTCAGAAGTTGCTTTCGGTAGCTCATATTCGGGATCATCGTGCGGGTCATCGTCAACGAAGTACCCATAGTCGTCCAGTATCAAACTATGGATGAAAATCGCTTCGTCCGAGAGATCGAACTCGTGCCAGACTGGGTAGTCCTTATCGGTTCCCCCGTCGTACGGGATGAAATCGAAGTCGGGAAGGAGTTCAGTGGTCCTATAGACGCGCCTGACCTCGGAGGCCTCCAATTTAAGGCAAACACTGAGCTTGTCCTGGCTCAACGCCTCCGTCAGCTTACTCATGAATTCGACCTCGAATCTTGCAGAGCATTCATATCCAGGTTCTGCAGATCACGTCGTCTGCGTGAGTACAACCATCAATGACTGAAACCCATGGGGGATTTATGACCACTTCCGCCGGCCAAAAACCAAGCTTGATGGACTTTGCTCGCGCAAAAACTTTGTTGGCGGCTCGACTTCGCAAACTCGATGCGACCGGCACGAGTGGATTTGAAGGTCTCATGCGAGACGTCCTGTCAGAAACCACAGGTCAGCTGTTCAGGTTGGCCAAATCAGGCCCGCAGGCAGGATCCGATGTCCGGACGATCGAGCACAATACATTTCGCGTGGGTCTGGAAGCCAAAAGATATGGCGCGAAAACACGGCTTAGCCTTGATCAGATGAAGGCAAAGGTCGTCGACTCCGCTCTTCAAAGCGACCCTGTCGATCTATGGATACTGGCTGCCTCGCGGGAGATCCCGGTCACCGATATCGAAGCGCTCCGAGACATCGGAAACCGCCTGGGAGTAGCTGTGCTGGTCCTCGATTGGCCAAGCCACAAAGACTCGCTTCCCGACTTGGCGGTCCTTTGCCTTGAAGCGCCAGTCGCCATGGCGCGCCACTTTGGGAACGACCGATCTCTGCGGGACGTGGTCAGAGCAATTGGATCCCACCCGGATTTCGCAAAGTCTCGCGAGAGGGTCCGCCAAAGGCTGCTGGACGCCGATATCGGATATGCGGCAGCTGTGAGCGCCATGAAGACCTGGATTGAGGTTGGTTTGTCCAATCCCATGAACGCGGCATCACGTCTTGGCGGGAGCTTTAACAATCTGCATGACCCTGCCGTGAGGAAAGTCTTACGGCCATCGCTGAACGAACAGCTCGACAAATGGCTCATCAGCGGTCGACCTGCGGTTCTGCTCGGCGATGAAGGCATGGGGAAAACCTGGTCCTTCTTGTCCTGGTGGGCAGCGAATTCCGCAGACGGCCGTAATCTGCCTCTGTCGGTTTTCGTCTCGGCCAATGACGTCCGGGACGACAACGCCGAGGAGCTGCTGGCCAAGGTTCTAGCCAGACGGCTCGGCCATGGCGATGCGACGTTCTGGCTACGCAGAGTTGGGCTCTGGCAGCGCGCCGATTTCGCCGGTCAGCAGTTCATTCTGGTCGTCGATGGACTGAACCAGAATTGGCGAAAACGCGATTGGTCGGATTTCCTGCAACCGCTCTACGACGAGCGCTGGAAAGGTCGCTTTGCCGTTCTGACCAGCTGCTGGCCAGACCATTGGGCCGATCTGCACAGGCTGGCGCCGTTGGCTCCCCGTCCGGATGAAATTCGTGTTGGTCCCTTCAGCAACGACGAGCTGAAAGCGCTGTTGAAGTTGCACGCGGTGGAGGGTGAGGCGTTTGGAGATCGGATGCTGGATCTTATGAAGGTGCCGCGTCTCTCCCAGTTGGCTATCGAACGGCGTGAGGCCCTCGCGCCAACAGGCGACATAACGCCCGAGCGGCTCGCATACGAAGATTGGAAGCACAGGGTAGGCCGGCGCGGAGCAGCACTGGCGATTTCCGATGAGGAATTCCGAGATTTCATCCGCGATCTCGGCAGCGGCGTGAAGGTTTCGCTTGATGACGCAATGTTCACCCGCGTTGATCTGGTTACGAAACTGGGCCGGGAGAGCGGCAAGGGCCAGGACGACCTTCGCGAAACCGTGGCGGAGCTGATCGCCGGGCGTTGGCTGGAAGCAGGTGACGGTCCTCATCGGTTTAAACTCCGCAAGGAGCTTACGCCTTTCGTGCTCGGCCTAATATTGGCGGCTGAACTGAGAGGCCTGGGCGATGAAGGCGAGGCCGCTGCCATCATCGCCACGTTCGTAGATCCCTACAAGGGGCAACGGCTCGGCGTTTCGATCCTGCGAGCGACAGCAACAATCGCGCTCCTGGACGGGCTTGTCGGCCGGCCTGCTCGGCGTGCCATCGTTCAGCGGTGGGTAGCCGAACAAAACTTCTCTCAGGTGGACTATGATGCTTTCTGGCGTTTGATCGGCCTGGATTTTGAACTTTTTTGCCAGATTGCTGAGGAGACCTGGCTCGCCCGGTCCGGCAACAGATCGATGGATGAAATCCTTATCAAGGGACTGGCACGAGCCCATTCCTTCGCAGAGATCGCGCCACGCCTCGTCAGGCAGGTGACGATCTGGCTGGGATGGCTCTGGGCAGACCCAGACGACGGACGCTTCCTTGGTAAGATTGATCCGAACTCCGAGCGATCGGTCACAAATCGCAAGCGAACTCATGACAACCTGAAACGATGGAATGACTCGCCGATATCGTCGACCTGCCCGACCGTTGAACTGGTGGCCACGGGCGACGTGAGTTGGCTCGCTCACCGGGTGTTCGGGATTCTTTCGTTCCTGCCGCTGCAGGCATTCACTGACGCGTTCCTGGCCTGGGCAATCAGCCGGGCAATCATGGCCACCGCCAATCATTTCGAGGAGCTGGCCTGGGTCTTGCGCCTGGGCGGCGGCAAATCTGGCGATTTTCATGCCGCGCTGCTGAAAGCCGTGGACGAACTGACCGCAACAGGTGATGACATTGCGCTAACTGGCGGGCAATGGCTTCTGGAGGCTCTTGGAGACGCTGTCGCGGGTACGCACCTGGCTGCGTTAGTAAAGGACAAATCACCTACAGTATTTGCAGACCGCGCGGATACCCAAAGTCCGCTTGATCCGAACGCATGCGTAGCGAACCATGATGCCAAGTTCGCAGGCGACCAGCTTTGGCTGCTCGGGCGCCAGTCGAGTGATGACGACAATCGTTTTGAGCGCCTAAAAGCTATGTTGGCCCGCACAGACCCAAATCTCCTGCAACAAATCGTTCGCTTGGCGGCCCTGAGCGCCCCAGGGCGAAACGAACTCGAATTGCAACGTCTTGTGGCCGAGGCGAACCGACTTTCGCTACTGTATAGACAGGAGGAGAGACTTCTAATCGCCGATGCCATCAAGGATTTGATCGACGCCTCGGCCATCGCCAAGGACGATGATCTTCCTTGGTGGCGAGCACGCGAGCTGGAATTGCGTCTTTGGGACCTCGAACCGGAACAACTGCTGGATAGAGTGCTCGACGATTGTCTGAAGCTGCCGATCCTCGCCAGGATCGAGAAGGTGCTGCTGCGTTGTGGACAATCAGCCATACGATCGCGCCTTTCCAGATTCCCGCTAACCGGTCCTCGCGATGACGTGCTCAGCGGGCTTCTGCTCCTGGGCGCCATAGCTGATGAAGAGGCTCTGGATGGTTGGTCAGATTTGGCGCCACTTGTCAGCAGCGTGGACGCAGAAATACGCGGCGCCGCTTTCGAACTGGCACCAGAGACACGCGACACTCAGGTGCTGCAGGCGATCGCCGATAGCGGATGGAAAGCTGCGGAAGCGAAGAACCTCAAAGACCGCTGCCGGGGATCATTGGCGTTGCTGGCTGCAAGCGAGATTCTGCAACGCCCGGAACTGATGGATGAGGCGGATCCCGAAATCTGGGCCGTCATGCTTCAACGAAATCCTGAAGACCCGGTCGCGCAGCAAAAATATCATGACTTCGTTCGCGGTGCCTTCGATAGGCTGGATCAAAAGGGAGGCTCCTGGTCCTACCCGAGATATTGGGCAAACCACGACCTGCCGATGACCATCTTGATTGCGAAGCAAGGGGCGAGCCTCGTGGCCTGGTTGAACGCTTGGCTCGACGAGCGTAACCACATTTCGAACGTTGATACGCTCGATGAATTTCCTCTCATTGCCCTGTGTGAGGGACTCATTCGATCCTTGCCCGCGGCTGGCATCCCGTTGTGGCGGAAGTTGAATGACGCAAGGGACCGAGGCATCATAAAGAACCCTCGGATAACCCTGTTGCCAGTTGAGGCGCCAGCATGCGCTGCCGGAGATGAAGGACGCCGGGAGGCTCTTGACCTCTGCACGACTGACAATGTGTTGCTTGACATGGCGAGGGCCGCCATCCAGCACGGCCAATCGAGCTGGCTTGAGGCCACCATCCGAGATGACGAGGCCAGTGGCGATGCGGCCCGGATCGCGCGGGCTTATACGCTCCTGGGTTTCTGCGATCTGACACCCGCATTCGAAAAGATATGGACCGAGTTCGAGGCGAGGAAGCCACGAACAGGCTGGCTGGCCGAGGTTTACGCGACTGGCAGTGATCACTATCGTCGAAACAGATGGGCGCGCGAGTGGTATCGACGCTACCTACACGCCGCTGATCAAGCGACCGCATTTGCCGCCCACGAAGTTCTCGCGAAGACGATCGACGGGCGAGGCAACCTTTGGATCAAGGGTAAGGATATTGAGCTGCTCACGACTCCGGTCGGGCGACACTGGGACACGAACCTGACCGTACTGAACCAAGCCATCAAGAGCAGAAGCGAAACCCTTCAGGATAAGCTTTATGGCGCGAGAATCATGAGGCAGACCCAATCGCCTTGGCTCTGACGGGGATTCGACACCGAGCAAACCTGTTGGCAATGCGAATTCGAAGCGCTTGAACCAGCCGAGTATGTAAGTTGGGTTTCCGCGCAAGCTCGGTGATTAGATACGCAACCTTCTCGGCGGCGTCGCCCGAAACTGCCAGTCCGTTTTCGACCTCTTATCGACCATCATCGATGATCAGCGGCGAAGGCAGCTTCCGGCCAAAGAGCAGTCTGCCAGAATGGCCGGGATGGTGAAGGGTTTCGGGTGCCGGCAGGCGTACGAAAGCCTCTCATGCAGGAACCCGCGGGCCACGAGGTTGGCTATGGGGATTTCGATTTACGG
>NZ_JAMYQF010000075.1:0-25252 GCF_040320745.1 Mesorhizobium sp. M0621
CATATGAGCGCAAGCGATCCGATCAAATCATCATGCCAAACACTTGCAAGCAGGGGGCCGTCCACATATGAGCACCGGAAGCGCAGGAAGCCGCCATTTGCAGGCCGGCATCACCTGAATATCGACCAATCCTAGACGAACAGGTCGACCTTCTGGAAGGTCGTCACGTCGATCAAGCCGACATCGGAAATCCTCAGTTCGGGAATGACGACCAGCGCCAGCAGCGAGTGCTGCATATAGGCGTTGTTCAATGAACAGCCCATCTTGCGCATCGCCTCGGCGAGCTTATCGGCCTTGGCGGCGACGATTTCAGCCCGCTCGTCCGACATCAGCCCGGCGATCGGCATTTCGACCAGCGCCAGTTCCTTGCCCTTGGAGAACAGCACGACGCCGCCGCCGACCTCGCCCAGGCGGTTCACGGCCAGCGCCATGTCCTGCTTGTTGGTACCGACGCAGATGATGTGGTGGGCGTCATGCGCCACGCTGGACGCCATGGCGCAGTCGGCCATGTAACCGAATCCGGAGACGAAGGCGTTGGTGACGCCGCCGGTGCCTCTGTGGCGCTCGACCAGCGCGATCTGGCAGACATCGTTGCGGCGATCCATGGCGACCAGCCCTTCCTCGACCGGCAGATCGGCCTCCAGTGCCCGCGTCGGCGCCTGGTTCTCGATGACGCCGATGACGCGCACCCGCACCTCGTTGGCGCCCTGGGGAGCCACGATGTCGAAGTCGCCGCCCTTCAGCTTCTTGCCGAGCTTGACGGTGTTCTTCGCCGTCAGGGGATAATCATAGGCCGGAATATCGATTTCGAGCTTGCCGCCCTTGGCCAGCCTGACGCCGCGTGCATAAACCTCGTCTATGGTCATCGCGGCGAGATCGGAGACGATCAGCAGGTCGGCCAGCCGCCCCGGCGCGATCGAGCCGATCTCGCGCTCCAGTTTGAAATGCTGGGCGGTGTTGAGCGTCGCCATCTGGATTGCCGTCACCGGCTTCAGGCCTTGGCTGATGGCGTGGCGCACCACGCGGTCCATATGGCCTTCATGAACCAGCGTGCCGGAATGGCTGTCGTCGGTGCACAGGATGAAATTGCGCGGGTCGATCCCGCTCTCCGTCACCGCCTTGATCTGCGAGGCGACGTCATACCAGGCCGAGCCCAGCCGCAGCATGGCCTTCATGCCCTGGCGCACACGCGCAATGGCATCCTCGGCGCGCGTACCCTCGTGGTCGTCTTCCGGGCCGCCTGCGACATAGCCATGGAACGGCAGGCCGAGATCGCGCGAGGCATAGTGGCCACCGACCGTCTTGCCTGCCTTGACCGTCGCGGCGATCTCGCCCGACATGACCGGGTCATTGGCGGCGACGCCGGGGAAATTCATCACTTCGCCGAGCCCGATGATGTTTTCCCAGGTCATCGCTTCCGCCACATCGGCAACCGTCAGTTCGGCACCGGCATGTTCCAGCCCCGGCGCCGAAGGCACGCAGGACGGCATCTGCACATGCACGTTGATGGGCATGGCGACGGCCTCGTCATGCATCAGCCGCACGCCCGGCAGGCCCAGCACATTGGCGATCTCATGCGGGTCGATGAACATCGAGGTGGTGCCGTGCGGAATGACAGCCCGGCAGAACTCGGTCACCGTCACCATGCCGCTCTCGACATGCATGTGCGCGTCGCAGAGTCCGGGCACCAGATAACGCCCGCCTGCGTCGACCACCTTGGTGACGCCCTGGCCGATGGCGTGGCTGGCATCAGGCCCGCAAAAGGCGAAGCGCCCGCCGGCAATGGCGATGTCGGTGCCGGCGATGATCTCGCCCGAATGGACGTTTACCCAGCGGCCGTTGCGGATGACGAGATCGGCGGGTTTGCGCCCCATGGCGACATCGACCAGATGCGTCGCCATCTCGGTCCAGGGTCTGGGTTTTGCGGGCCTTGCGGGCCTGGCTTTCGTCATTGGCGATTCCTCGGTTGCGGCCAGTGTCGCAAATGTAGGCGGGCGCCGCCAGAGCTGTCGGTCCGCATCGGAGGCAGGTCGAGCTTGTTGACTATTCCGGCCGAAAGGCGATGCTGACCGCGGACCGAGCCATTTGAGGGAAAAACATGACCCGTTTTTGGAAAGCGTTCGCCATCGTCATCTTGTTCGCAGCGCCAACCACTTTCGCTGCCGCGGAGGAACGCTGGCAGACCTTGCCGGAGCCAGCGGCCATGCCCAAACCCGACCAGAGCGGATATGCGCCGGTGAACGGCATCCAGATGTACTACGCCGTTTTCGGCGCGGGCGACCCGGTGCTGCTCATCCATGGCGGCCTCGGACACGCCGACATCTGGGCCAGCCAGGTGGCCACGCTTTCCAAGGCGCACAAGGTGATAGTCGCCGACAGCCGTGGCCATGGTCGCTCCACCCGCACCGAGCAGCCTTACGGCTACGACTTGATGGCGTCGGACTATCTGGCGCTGCTTGACCACCTGAAGATCGACAAGACCGCGCTTGTCGGCTGGAGCGATGGCGGCATTATCCGCTCCGGCCGCGACTACAAGAAGATGTCAAAGACACCGGACCAGTACGACGCCTTCCTGGCGCAGATAAGCCATATGTGGGAGACCGAGCCTGCGTGGACCAAGGAACAGCTCGCCAAGATAACCACGCCGACGGCGATCGTTGCCGGCGACCACGATGAGGCGATCAAGCGCGAACACACCGAATACATCGCCTCCGCCATCCCGGGCGCGAAGCTGATCATCCTGCCCAACGCCAGTCATTTCGCCATGCTGCAAGCGCCGGATGAATATAGTCAGGCTGCGCTGGACTTCATCGACGCCAAATAGAACATCTCGTGCCGCAACAGGTGAATCACAACTGTTGAACAATGGGATACCGTTTTGCGGCGAAAACGGTTATCGTTCCGGCAAGGGATTTTCTGAACCGGCATTTCGGAGAACTCGATGCGTCGTTTGATGTTTGCCAGTACCGGCTTTCTTGCCCTTATGTGCGGGTCGGCGTTCGCGGCGGACATCGGTGCCGACGTGCCGATGACCGCGCCCGGCTTCGACTGGACGGGCTATTATGCGGGCCTGCAGGCTGGCTATGGCTGGGGCCAGTCCGACATATCAGGAACAGAGGGCGAGCCGTTTTCGATCGAGCCCGACATTGACGGCGGGTTCGTCGGCGGCCACGTCGCCGGGCTGTGGCAGTTCGACCAGGCGGTGCTCGGCGCCGAGGCCGACCTCAACTATTCCTCGATCGACGGCACGACGGAATCGGGCCTGGGAAGCACATTTGGCACCGACATCAAATGGTTCGGGTCGGTCAACGCCAAGGCGGGCTACGCCATGGATCGCCTGCTGATCTACGGCATTGGCGGCGTCGCCTTTGCCGGCATCGAAACCTCGCAGGTCGCGGGTCCGGCGTTCGCCAGCACGCGCACAAATATCGGCTGGACTGTGGGTGCCGGCGTCGACTACGCGCTGACCGACAAGTTCGTCGTCGGTGCGCAGTATCGCTACTATGATTTCGGCTCCGAGCACTACGACGTGGCGGAACCCTTTAACGATCGCGATCAGAACGTGAAGCTGAACACGGTCGGCATCAATTTGAGCTACAAGTTCTGAACCAGCCCGTTGTAGCGCTGAAGGCAGGACGGACTTCGGGGGGAATTGGAGCGGCCGGCGCTCCCAGTGGGCGGGGGAATGGGTTGGGCCTGAGAGGCGCCGGCCTTGGCGGATCAGATCCGCCGCGCAAACATCATATCCGTGCCCGCAGCGCCGATAATTCCGTGATCGCGCCAGTATCACCAAGCCGGTTGGTTTGTTCGCGCGTTCGCCAAGGCCCAAGAACACGACTTGACGGCCTGTGTCTGGCGTCTGAAAAGGGCTGGCTGCGGACGTGGCGGAATTGGTAGACGCAAGGGACTTAAAATCCCTCGATCTCTGATCGTACGGGTTCGATTCCCGTCGTCCGCACCATATTGTGCCCACGGCCTGTCGACGGTCCTTGGCGCCGCTGATCTGAACGGCGGGACTAAGGTCTTGGCTGCCTCAAGCAATGGTCTGACGTAACCGCTTGAGGTCGGTCAATGTCCATTAAACGTTCCGTCTTTTTTAGCGAATAGGCATATACAGTTCTGCCGAAGAGGAACGCGACTCGATGGTCACTGACTACTATGAAATTCTGGAAATCAGCCCGAACGCCAACTCGGAAACGATCGAGCGAGTATTTCGTTATTTTGCCATGCGCTACCATCCCGACAATCGGGACACCGGCGATGAAGCGCGCTTTAGCGAGATCGTAGAGGCCCACAATATTCTCAAAGATCCGGTCAAGCGCGCGCAGTATGACATTCGGCATAAGGACCATTCGAACTTTCGCCGCGAGTTGGCAGAAGAAGCCACCAACACAAAAGGCTTCGAAAAAGATGTCGTCATTCAGGCCAGGGTGCTCTCGCTCCTTTATGTAAAACGGCGGCAAGACGTTAACAATCCCGGCATTGGCGATACAGAACTCGAACGCTTGTCAGGCTGTCCGCGCGAACATCTTGAGTTTCACCTCTGGTATATGAAAGCCAAGGGTTGGATAGGCAGGGTCGAGAACGGGACGATCGCGATCACCGTAGAAGGCATCGATCGCGCCATCTCCGAAGATACTGGCCCCACCATCAGACTGCTCGAACGTGATCTTCATGGCGCCTGATTAGAAAGCCCGCCGCCCCAATCTCAATGGCGCGGCAGGGCTCGCGCTGCCGGCTGCTTTCGACAGTTCCTTCCATCTCTCTTGCTCAGCCATATTCCCTCCCCCGCCGATTGGCGCAGACCTTGGAACCAGAGCTCGACCACAAGCGCGGCTTTCCGCGTGCGGGGCATTCAACCTGGCCAGTTCAGAAAGGCCAGAATAAAAGGGGGCTTGTAGGGTCAATAGCCGGCCGTGCGTCCGAGGCTTCAGATGGTCGCCGGAAGACCAGATAAATAACCAAGCCGCCGTAACCGACCTGCAGGACAACCAAGGTGAGAATTGCCCACCCAAGCGACGCCCAGACCGACCCGGCCTCCAAGTAAGCCCAGATTGCAACGCCGATCGTCGTTGCGGACATTCCAATCAGATATTGCGGAAAGTACATCTCTTTTCCCAGCCCGTTCCAGCCTGTCGCCGGCGCCAATCAATTTAAGTTGTCAAATAGAAAGCCTTCACGCTCACCTCGAGAACCCAGACCAGCAGCCGCAAAGGGATGAATGGCCAGTGCGGTTGGCTTAGGGGTCTAAGGGGGCCGCACCGGCCATCGCGGGTGGGGTTTGGGCTTCCCCCGCGCCGATCAATCTAGATATATATTAGAAATCACGCAAATAAGAATCTTGATACCGATGAGACAGCCCTGCCAACGGGTCCGACGGCTGCCTTGGGCGCAAGTCAAGCCCGCATCGGGTTCAGCTTCAAATGCTGGATCAAAATAATCGTCTTGGCGTCGATGATGCGGCCATCGGCAATGCCGGCCAGCGCCTCGTCGAGCGGCATTTCCAGAACCTCGATGTCCTCGCCTTCGTCCGCCGCGCCACCGCCGGCTGAGATGCGATCGGCGGGCGAATAGCGGGCAATGAAGAACCAGAGCCGTTCTGTGACGCTGCCGGGGCTCATATAGGGCGAAAACAGCCTCTCCACGTTCTGCAGCCGGTAGCCGAGCTCCTCCTCCGCCTCCTTGCGGATACAGGTTTCCGGATCGTTTTCATCGAGCAGGCCGGCACAAGCCTCGATCAGCGGCTCGCGGTGGCCGGTGACGTAGGCGGGATAGCGGAACTGGCGCACCAGGAGCACGGTCGAACGCGAGGGATCGTAAGGCAGGATCACCGCGCCGTCGCCGCGATCATAGGTCTGGCGCACCTGCGTCTCCCACTGTCCGTCACGTCGGCGGTAGTCGAGAACGGTCTTCTTCAGGACGGCCCAGTCGTCGGAGAGGATTTCCTCCGAACGGATGCGAACGCGATCTTCCATCATGATCTCCATGCTATGGGCCGAGGCGTAGCCGCGAACCGGCATTTCGGCAATGCCGTCAGTGATTGGTCCAGAAGCCGTTTCACCGCCTCGTGTCTGGCGCAGACTCGATCGGTTGCCTAAATAGCTGCTAACCCTCCCCGGAGTTTCTCATGACCGCATCGCTTTTCCAGCCGATCACCCTCGACGGCCTCACCTTCCCCAACCGCATCGCAGTCGCGCCGATGTGCCAGTATTCGGCCGAAGACGGCTCGGCCAGCGACTGGCACCTCCACCATTGGATGAACCTTGCCATGTCCGGCGCCGGCATGGTCACGGTCGAGATGACCGATGTCGAGCGCCGCGGGCGCATCACGCATGGCTGCCTCGGCCTTTATTCCGACGACAATGAAGCGTCAGCCCGCCGGGCGCTGGATGCGGCAAGACGCGTTGCCGCTCCCGGCACGAAATTTGGCACGCAACTGGCCCATGCCGGCCGCAAGGCCTCCAATCGCAAGCCGTGGGAGGGCGGCGGACCGCTGCAGCCAGATGAGGACCCCTGGCAGACCGTGTCGGCCTCGGCCATTGCCTACGACACCGGCTGGAACGTGCCGCGGGCGCTGGAGGAGGAGGAGATCCTGCAGCTTATCGAACGCTTCGCCGAGGCGGCAAGGCGGGCCGAACGCGCCGGCTTCGACTTCCTCGAACTGCATGCCGCGCATGGCTATCTGATCTTCCAGTTCCTGTCGCCATTGTCCAACCAGCGCACCGATCGCTGGGGCGGGTCGCTGGAGAACCGCATGCGTCTTGTCGTCGAGATCGCCAAGGCGGTGCGCAAGGCAACGCCGAAGCTGATGCTCGGCGCGCGGCTGTCGGTGAAGGATTGGGTCGATGGCGGCTTCGACGTCGAGGACGCGATCGAAGTCGCGAAAGCACTCAAGGATTTGGGCGTCGCCTATCTCTGCTGCTCGAGCGGCGGCAATTCGCCGTTGCAGAAATTGCCCACCGGCCCCGGCTACCAAGTGCATCTGGCGGAGGCCGTGCGCAGGGGTGCAGGCATTCCTACCCGCGCGGTCGGCCTGATCGATGACCCGAAGCAGGCCGAATCGATACTTGCCGAGGGCCGCGCCGACATGGTGGCGCTGGCGCGCGCCTTCCTGGCCGATCCGCGCTGGGGATGGCGTGCGGCGGCGACGTTCAGCGAGACAATCCACCCGGCGCCACAGCTTGCCCGTTCGGTGACCACGATGCAGCACTGGATGAAGGCAGCGGGCTGATCGGCCCGCTCTGCTGACACCGGCGCGGCCCGCACTCTAGCTCTGGACAGCTTGCCCCCGCTTCAATTCTCGCCACAAACTGCTACGTTGGGTGAGGCTGCCGCGGCGCGGCCGGGCTTGGGAGGAAATCATGCAGTTGAGGGCATTCTTGCCGGTTGCAGCGCTGACCGTTGTGGCCGGACTTTGGATCGGCACATCGACGCCGGCCGGTGCACAATATTGCGAGGGCACGGTGCACGGCCTGTCCGGCCGCTACAATCTGGCGACCGGCAGTGGTTTTCTCGCCGTGCGGACACGGCCGAACTCGTCGTCACGGATGATCGGCCAATTGTTTAATGGCGATCATACCGAGATCTTCGACCGGCGCGGCAACTGGTATCAGGTCGACATCAGCGGCCGGACCGGCTGGGCAAACGCCCGTTGGTTGCGCAACGACTGCGGCTACTGAGCGGCTGTTTTCGAGCCGCTCCGGTCAGATGGCAGCCTCCAAACAGGCTCTGAGACGTTTGGGCGCAGGCTGAAGGTCACTTTTGCAACCAAATTGGCTGCTTTGCGTTGCGGCCATGATGGACAACAAACCTTTTGAAGTGCCGGTGGTCGTCGAACTTGGCCACGTCGGCAAATATCGCCATATCCGCAGCGCCCAGGAGGCGGCGGAATGCCTGATGACCGTGTGGCCACTCAATCGCGGCCCGCGTCATCGTGATGCCCTCGACACTTGCCTCAAAGTGCTGGAAGGTTATCGTTCGACAGCGGATGCACGCCGGGCGCTGATTGAAGCCGCCAAGGAATCGGAAGTGCTGGTGCCCGACGACAAACTGCCCGACGACCGGCTGCATTGAGCAGACGGACCTTTCAACTGGAGGTTTTCATGGCGAAGCTGACTTACAAAATCGTCGAGCATGACGGCGGCTGGGCCTACAAGGTCGGAGCAACCTTCTCGGAGACGTTTCCCACGCATGAGGACGCATTGCGCGCCGCCGAAATCGCTTCGGCCGAGCAGCAGGTCGCCGGAGCCACGGACGGCATTCAGTACGAGGACGCCGAAGGCAAATGGCATGAAGAACTCGCAGACGGCCGGGATCGGCCGCAAACAGAGGTTTCCGAGTAAGTCTGGGATCTCCAGTCGATTTTTGGCGGTATAGAGCGGGGCGCCGGCCGCAGACGTCCGGAGAGGAAACGCTCCGCAGCCAGCAACCGCCCGCGTGGCCTTATTTGCCGCAGTACTGATCGTTGACGTTCTGCCCGGCATTGGCGTCCGGACCGGGCGTGTTATGGGCACATGGTCCAATCCCGCCGGTGTTGCCCATGGTGTTCAACCCGGAGCCGTCTGCATTGATACTGCCGGTGGTGTTGGGATCGACAGTCGTCTGGTCTTCATTGCCGAACAGCCACCAGTGACGGCTGGAATATGTGCTGTCCGACGACTGCGCCATCGCCGATGTGGCGAGGCCGATCGTCAGGACGGATGCTGCGAGAAGTTTTGTGTACATTGCTTTTTACTCCTGTCTTGGCCGCCTTGGGTGCGACGGGGGGTAAAACCCGGCAATCAGCCGAATGGTTCCTTGAAATTGTTGTGAAGCCGGTTTGATATCGGCTCGGAGAACGCCCGGACCGCAATGCGTTTGATGAAGGCAATGACCCGGTCCGGCTGGTTGAATTGCGGCATGTGGCCGAGGCCGGCGACAGATTCGAAATCAAGTGTTTCGATCTTGCTCTGCATTGGCTCGCCGTGGGTGCGGATATCGACAACGCGGTCGGCCGTTCCGAAGAGAATGCCGGCCGGCATGGCGATCTCGCCATAACGCTGCTCGATGCGGCCGAGATCCTGTTCGACTGCCACGACATCCGACGACGTGGCGTAGAAATGGGTTGGCCTCAGTCCAAGCCATCCACCCGCGTCGACCATGTAGTCGGCAGGAAGAGCCTGCGGCGCGAAGATGAATTCCATCGTCGGCCGCGCATATCGAAGACTTGTCGGTATCGCCATGGTGTAAGCCACGATCCAACGCCGCAGGCGCGAGGGGATATAGAGCAAGCCGGACTTTTCGCGCACGCCGGCTTCCAGATGGGTCAATGGCGCCAAGAGCGCGATGCCGGAAATCGCCTCGGGGTGCTCCACGGCCAGGGTCAGCGCGACGGCGCCGCCCAGGGAATGACCAACCACCAGCGGCCTTTCCAACCCCAGGGCTTCGATGAGGCGGCGTATGATCTCGGCCTGTTCGGGCAGCCGGCCCGTAGCGCCGCGTGGCCGCACCGAATAGCCCGCCCCCGGCCGATCGAGCGCGATCAACCGGTAGCCCGGACCGAACCGTCCAAACAGAGTGTGCCTGAAATGATGGAGCTGGGCACCAAGCCCGTGCACGAAGACGATCGGCGGCCCTTCACCCTGATCGACATAATGGATGCGGTTGCCGTCGATCTCGATGAATTTTCCGACCGGCGGCACCAGCCTTTCGGCCTTGGTCGCGATCCGCAGCGTCGTCAGCACCAGGCCGACGACGACAAGGACTGCCAGCAACAACAGCACGGCCAGCAGCCACGACAGAATCGACAACAGCATTATTCACCCGGACCAGAGCCTGGTTTAGCTTAGCCGCATCCGGCGCCGCTGCAACCTTGCATCGAAACGGGTGGCCCAGGAACCCGTCGACAGGTCGATTGCGCTGACGCGGCAGCCCGCCGGGCATTCAATGGATATCTGGGAGTGTTCACCGTTCCGGCGGCATTGCCGCCGCCGCCGCGCCGCGCTATCTCAGGCCACCCGTCATACCGGAGCCTTCCATGCCTGAAATCGTAACAGCCGCCATGCTCGTCATCGGCGATGAGATTCTGTCCGGTCGAACCAAGGACAAGAACATCGGCCATCTCGCCGATATCATGACGGCGATCGGCATCGACCTGAAGGAGGTGCGCATCGTCCCGGACGAGGAAGACGAGATCATTGCCGCGGTGAATGCGGTGCGCGCCCGCTACACTTATGTGTTCACCACCGGCGGCATTGGACCGACGCATGACGACATCACGGCCGATTCCATTTCCAAGGCTTTCGGCGTGCCTTGCGAATACGATGCCAAGGCCTACGCGATGCTGGAAGCAAGCTACGCCGCGCGCGGCATCGAATACACGGAGGCCCGCAAGCGCATGGCGCGGATGCCGCGCGGCGCCGATCTCATCGACAATCCAGTGTCGGTTGCGCCCGGCTTCCGCATCGGCAACGTCCATGTCATGGCCGGTGTGCCGTCGATCTTCCAGGCCATGCTCGACAATGTCGTACCGACGCTGAAGGCCGGCACGAAAATGCTGTCGGCGACCGTGCCTTGTCCGTTCGGCGAAGGCCTGATCGGCGGGCCGCTGGGCGACATCCAGAAAGCGCATCCGGACACGATCATCGGCTCCTACCCGAAATATGGCGACGGCAAGTTCTGGACCGAACTGGTCGTGCGTGCCCGCAGCCAGGAAGCGCTGGACGCCGCGCGTGCCGATGTCGAGGCCATGGTGGCCGGGTTCGCCAGCAATCCCGGCTGATCTGGTCCACACCGGAACCAAGCACGGCGCTGCAACGTTTCCTCGGTGCGAGTTCGGTAGCTCGTAAACTGAGGGATTATCATGCGATTCAAAACCATCGTCGCCATTCTGCAGAATGAGCAGGACGCTGAGCGCGTGCTCGACTGCGCCATTCCTCTCGCCACCCGGTTCCAGAGCCATCTGACCGGTATCCATGCCGAAACGCTTCCCGTGCCCTACACTTCGGCCACGGGTTTCCCGGACACTGAATTCCTGCAGGTTTCGGCCGACATGAACAGGGAGCGTGCCGAAAAACTGCAGGCGACGTTTCTTAGACGTATCGAGGATTCCGGCCTGTCCTTCGAGTGGCGAAGCCTGGAGAGCTTTTCGGGCGACAGTGCGCTGACCGGGATTTCGAGCGTGCGCGCCGCCGATCTGATCATAGCGGCGCAGCGCGAAACCGGCGGTGACCCGAGCGCGGATGTCGACACGCTGGTCTATGATGCAGGCCGGCCGGTGCTGGTGGTGCCGCATGCGGGTCCGCTGGTCACCACCTTCAAACATGTGCTGCTCGCGTGGAACGGCAGCAAGGAAGCGGCGCGCGCCGCCTTCGACGCGCTGCCCTTCATTATCGAAGCCGAGAAGACCGACATATTGGTCATCGACCCGCCTGAAACGCTCGACGACAGCCCGGAGGCCGCTGGCGCCGAAATCGCGGCCGCGCTGTCGCGCCACGGCGCCAACGTCAGCGTCTCGGTGCAGCAGTCGGGCGGCAATTCGATCGATGACATCATCCAGACCAGGATCGCGGAGACCGGAGCCGATCTGCTTGTGCTCGGGGCGTATAGCCACTCATGGCTGCGCCAGCTTCTGTTCGGCGGCGTGACGCGCAGTGTGCTGCGCACCGCGCCGGTGGCAGCCTTCCTGTCGCGCTGACGCATGTCACTCATAAGTGGCTCCGGCCAAGCCCCTGCTCTTGCCAAGAAGGGGGCTTTCCAGCTAATTCCGCGCGCATTCCCCTGTTTTCTTGCGCGCGATCCCCGCGTGCTGCGGAGTGCGCGACATGTCCCTTCCCGAAAAAGCCTTTCCGGTCTCCTGGGACCAGTTCCATCGTGATGCCCGCGCGCTCGCCTGGCGGCTTGCCGGCGCCAACAAGGGGCAGTGGAAAGCGATCGTCTGCATCACACGCGGCGGGCTGGTCCCAGCGGCGATCATCTCGCGCGAGCTCGGCATCCGGGTCATCGAGACGGTCTGTGTCGCCTCCTATCACGACTACACCAGCCAGGGGCAGATGCAGGTTCTCAAAGAGATTACACCCACCCTGCTGGTCGATGACGGCGTCGGCGTGCTGATCATCGACGACCTGACCGACACCGGCAAGACGGCGGCCATCGTGCGGGCGATGATGCCGAAGGCGCATTTCGCCACCGTCTACGCCAAGCCGAAAGGCCGGCCACTGGTCGATACTTTCGTCACCGAAGTCAGCCAGGACACCTGGATCTATTTCCCATGGGACATGGGCTTCACCTACCAGAAGCCGATCGCCGACGACCACGCCGGCTGATTCGCACCAACCTGCCTGTTACAGATCAGCAGCTTGCACCGGGCATTGTTTGCTTTCGCAAATGGGCCCGGCAGGCCAGATATTTTGCGAAATCGACGTCTACTGGCGGAAAACAGCCGGACGAATGAAATTTTTACTTTTACTGCTGACAATTAGCCGTAAGATTCGTGAGACGGCAAACGATTCCGGAGGCTGGGGCTAGCTTCTTCGATGTTAACGAGGCCAACGACGCACAATCATCTGGCCGAAAGGGTCCGACGGCTCTTCGGCACGGCGCCGTGCCGCCTGCAGGTTGCCGCCCTGCCTTGGCGCGATACCGGGAACGGTGTCGAGATCATGCTGATCACCAGCCGCGATACCGGGCGTTGGGTTATTCCCAAGGGCTGGCCCGAGGCCAGGGAGCCACTCTGCGAGGCCGCGGCGCGCGAGGCCGGCGAGGAAGCCGGACTGCGCGGGAGTGTCTCTCATCTCGAAGCCGGCCGCTACTTCTATGCCAAGGTGCTGGCTTCCGGCGAAGAAGTGCCGTGCGAGGTTCTGGTGTTCCCGCTGCACGTCGACAAGGTCGCCGACCGCTGGAAGGAAAAACACTCCCGCACCCGCAAATGGGTCAGTTCCGGCGAAGCGGTGCGCATGATCAACGAACCCGACCTTTGCCAGATCATCGCCTATTTCTGTGCCGACCCGCACAGCTTCCCCTGAAGGGACATTGAACGGCCGCGGCGCCGCGCCTCAACGTGAATGCTTTGCTAAGGAATCACGGGTACGGTTCGGCAGCTCTGGTATTTTCATCGATGGCGAACCCAGCAAGTCCAATTCCGAACGAACCCGGTGAGCCCCAGCGCGAGCATCGTCCGCGTGTGCTCAAGGGCGGGTCGATCATCACCGGAATTTCGAATTCGGAAGTCGGTTGCACGCTGCGCAATCAGCACGAAGGTGGCGCCGAACTGAAGGTACCGCTCGAAGCCCGGGTTCCCGATCGCTTCCTTCTCTATGTGCCGCTCGATGGCATTGCCTATCGGTGCGAGGTTCGCTGGCGGCGCAATGACCGCCTGGGCGTGCAGTTCACCGGTACCGAGCCAAAACCCCGGCTGCACTACGGCTGATCCTGCCGGGACCTGGGGTGGCAAGCTTGTGCCTCAGTCCCCCAAGCCCCTGGCAAATACTGTGGGCCTTGCCGCAGCCCCGTTGCCCATTGGCGGCAAATCGCGATCGCTGCGCCGAATTCTATCCCCGTTATCCACATATGTGACACACAAGATGTTGGGGTCACAAAAGCTACGCAAACGAATCCTTGACGGCGCAAAACGAGTCGCCTTTTATAGGCCATGCGCTTCTGTTGAGAGTGCGACCGGAAAGTTCTGAGCCCGGTCTTTTTCCCGGATTATGTGCGTTTTTGCTCGTATTTCCGCCTGTTTACGAGGCCGGCGGAAGCGTTGGGATTGTGGGGCAGTTGGGGACGATAGGGACAATTGTCGGACTGGAATAAATTGTCTGTTAACACTATATTTAGCGTTTGCAGGTAGGTTCGACGCTAGATAGTGTGAATTTCCCTCCAGTGAGGGAATCGGAAAAATCAGTTTTGAGGGACCTGCGGGGTTCGTCGGCGCGTTGGACAGTCACTTCGCAAGGAGTTTTGACCAGCAAGGCCGGCGAAGACTGCGAAATGGAGAGCCGGCCGTTTTCGAACGGCGGCAGACGGCGGACATGCGTGTTTCGCATTGGGGGCAGAAATCCCCTGACGAAAGCGCTATATATAGACAAAAGGGACCGGACCAATGCGCATCGAGCGTCGTTTCACCAAGCCAGGACAATCTGCCTATGCGGAGATCGAATTCCGCAAGGCGCTTTCGGAGATCAAGAATCCGGATGGTTCGGTGGTGTTCCGCTTGGACAACATCGATGTTCCGGCGCAGTTCTCCCAGGTTGCCGCCGACATCCTGGCGCAGAAGTATTTCCGCAAGGCCGGTGTCCCCGCGCGCCTGAAGAAGGTCGAGGAGAACGACGTCCCCTCCTTCCTGTGGCGCTCCGTCGCCGACGAGGCGGAACTCGCCAAGCTGCCGGAAGCCGAGCGCTACGGCTCCGAGATCGACGCCCGCCAGGTCTTCGACCGGCTGGCCGGCACCTGGACCTATTGGGGCTGGAAGGGCGGCTATTTCAAGGCGTCAGAAGAAGACGCACGCGCCTTCCGTGACGAGCTTGCCTATATGCTGGCCACCCAGCGCGTGGCGCCGAACTCGCCGCAATGGTTCAACACCGGCCTGCACTGGGCCTATGGCATCGACGGCCCGAGCCAGGGCCACTTCTATGTCGATCCGTTCACCGGCAAGCTGACCAAGTCGAAATCCTCCTACGAGCATCCACAGCCGCATGCCTGCTTCATCCAGGGCGTGCAGGACGATCTCGTCAACGAGGGCGGCATCATGGACCTTTGGGTGCGTGAAGCGCGCCTGTTCAAATACGGCTCCGGCACCGGTTCCAACTTCTCGCTGCTGCGCGGCGAAGGTGAAAAGCTGTCGGGCGGCGGCCGCTCGTCCGGCCTGATGAGCTTCCTCAAGATCGGCGACCGCGCGGCGGGCGCCATCAAGTCGGGCGGCACGACACGCCGCGCCGCGAAAATGGTCATCGTCGACGCCGACCACCCCGATATCGAGGAATTCATCGACTGGAAGGTCAATGAAGAGCAGAAGGTCGCCTCGCTGGTGACCGGCTCCAAGATCGTCAAGAAGCATCTCGAAGCGATCATGAAGGCCTGCGTCAATTGCGAAGGCCATGGCGACGACTGCTTCGACCCGTCGATCAACACCGCGCTGAAGCGCGAGATCAAGGCGGCCAAGAAGTCCGCCGTGCCGGAGAACTACATCTACCGCGTCATCCAGTTCGCCAAGCAGGGCTACTCCCAGATGTCGTTCAAGACCTACGACACCGACTGGGATTCGGATGCCTACCTGACGGTTTCGGGCCAGAACTCCAACAATTCGGTGTCGCTGAAGGACAATTTCCTGCGCGCAGTCGAGGACGATGCCGACTGGCACCTGACCGCTCGCAAGGACGGCAAGGTGCTGAAGACGCTGAAGGCCAGGGATCTCTGGGAAAAGATCGGCTATGCCGCCTGGGCTTCGGCCGATCCGGGCCTGCATTTCAACACGACGATGAACGATTGGCACACCTGCGCTTCCGCCGGTGCGATCCGGGCGTCCAACCCGTGCTCGGAATACATGTTCCTCGACGACACGGCCTGCAACCTGGCCTCGATCAATCTGCTGCCCTACCGCAACGCGGATGGCACGATCGACATCGCTGCCTACGAGCACACCGTGCGGCTGTGGACCATCGTGCTGGAAATCTCGGTCATGATGGCGCAGTTCCCGTCGAAGGAGATCGCCAAGCAGTCCTACGAATACCGCACTCTTGGCCTCGGCTATGCCAATATCGGCGGCCTGCTGATGACCTCAGGTATTCCCTACGATTCCGACGAAGGTCGCGCGATCTGCGCCGCCCTCACCGCGATCATGACCGGCATGGCCTATGCCACTTCGGCCGAGATGGCCGGCGAGCTCGGTGCCTTCGCCGATTACGACCGCAATGCGCAGAACATGCTGCGCGTCATGCGCAACCACCGCCGCGCCGCCTATGGCGAGAAGCAGGGCTATGAGAAGCTCGCCGTCAACCCAGTGCCGCTCGTCGCCTCCGACCTCAAGCAGCAGGAGCTTGCCACCCACGCCAAGGCCGCCTGGGACCGCGCCATCGAGCTTGGCGAGGAGCATGGCTACCGCAATGCACAGGCGACCGTCATCGCGCCGACCGGCACGATCGGCCTGGTCATGGATTGCGACACCACCGGTATCGAGCCCGACTTCGCGCTGGTGAAGTTCAAGAAGCTGGCCGGTGGCGGCTACTTCAAGATCATCAACCGCGCCGTGCCGGAAGCGCTGCGCACGCTCGGCTACTCCGAAGCCCAGATCGGCGAGATGGAGGCCTATGCGGTCGGCCACGGCAACCTCAACCAGGCGCCTGCCATCAACCCCGGCGCGCTCAAGGCCAAGGGTTTCACCGACGAGAAGATCGCGGCGCTCAACGCAGCCTTGAAGTCGGCCTTCGATATCAAGTTCGTCTTCAACCAGTGGACGCTCGGCGCCGACTGGGTGAAGGAGACGTTCGGCTTCACCGACGAGCAGCTCAACGACTTCTTGTTCGAGATCCTGCCGGCGCTCGGCTTCTCCAGGAAGGACATCGAGGCCGCCAACATCCATGTCTGCGGTGCGATGACGCTGGAAGGCGCGCCCTTCCTCAAGCCCGAACACCTCGCCGTGTTCGACTGCGCCAGTCCGTGCGGCAAGATCGGCAAGCGCTCGCTGTCGATTAACAGCCACATCCAGATGATGGCGGCGGCGCAGCCCTTCATCTCCGGCGCCATCTCCAAGACCATCAACATGCCCAACGATGCCACGGTGGAAGACGCCAAGGGCGCCTACATGCTGTCGTGGAAGCTGGCGCTGAAGGCCAACGCGCTCTACCGCGACGGCTCGAAGCTGTCGCAGCCGCTCAACTCCTCGCTGCTCGCCGATGGCGAAGACGACGAGGACGAAGCCCTCGAGCAGCTGATCGCCGCACCGGCGGCGGCGCGCGCGGCGCAGATCACCGAGCGGATCGTCGAGCGCATCATCGAGCGCGTGTCGCGCGAGCAGGAAAAGTTGCCGGGCCGCCGCAAGGGCTACACGCAAAAGGCCAAGATCGGCGGCAACACCATCTTCCTGCGCACCGGCGAATATGACGATGGCCGTCTCGGCGAGATCTTCATCGACATGAACAAGGAAGGCGCGACACTGCGTGGCCTTCTCAACAACTTCGCCATCGCCATCTCGCTCGGCCTGCAATATGGCGTGCCGCTCGACGAATATGTGCACGCCTTCACCTTCACCAAGTTCGAGCCGGCCGGCATGGTGCAGGGCAACGATGCGATCAAGAGCGCGACGTCGATCCTCGACTACGTGTTCCGCGAACTGGCGATCTCCTATCTCGGCCGCAACGACCTCGCCCATGTCGACCAGTCGGACTTTTCCAACACCGCACTCGGCCGCAACATCAGCGAAGGCAAGACCGACGCCGTCTCCAAGGGTCTGACTCGCGGTTCGCCGGTGAAGCTGGTGTCGAGGGCGATCGGCAACGAGCCAAAGGGCTTTGCACCAGCCTCGGGCGCCCCTGCCCGCTCGGTGCCGACCGCCTTCTCCGGCTCCAACGTGCTGGCCCTGAAGCCGGCCAGCGACGAAGCGGTCGCCTACAAACGCGACTATGAGGAGCGGGCCAAGGAACTGGCCGAGGACATCGCGTTCGAGGAAGCGGCTGCATCCGACGCCACAGCAGGGTTGTTCACCGACGCCGCGGCCGTTGAGGCGGCCGAAGCCAAGAAACTCGCCAACGACCGCCGCGCCAAATCGCTGCTCCAGGGCTACACCGGCAATTCCTGCTCCGAGTGCCAGAATTTCACGATGGTGCGGAACGGGACTTGTGAGAAGTGCGATACGTGTGGTTCGACGAGCGGGTGCAGCTGAGAACTGATGCCGCCTCGCCTGACGGTTCGCGAAGTCATTCGCCTGCTGGAGGCCGACGGCTGGTATCTGGTTGCAACCAAGGGCAGTCATCGCCAATATAAGCACAAGATCAAAGCTGGCCGCGTCACCGTGGCCGGCAAGCCGTCTGAAGAGGTTGCACAGGGAACACTGAACAGCATCCTCAAGCAGTCAGGTTTGAAGGAGTGATGACATGCGTTACGCGGTGGTGATTGAAAAGGCAGGAAATAATTTTTCTGCCTATGTGCCGGACCTCCCCGGCTGCATCGCGACCGGTGCGACCGTGCCTGAGGTGGAAACCGAGATTCGCGACGCAATTCGCTTTCACATCGAAGGCCTGCGATCCGATGGGCTGGATGTACCCAAAGGTATTAGCCTCGTGGAGTACGTAGAGGCGTAAAAGGTAGAGACCCGCAATCCGCCATCCGGATCAGCCTCGGTTCTACCCCGCCGGCAACACCTGCAGCGTCTGCTCGTCAAACAGCGGCTCGTCCTGCTCTATCCGCACGAACAGCAGCTTGCGCCCCGCACCCGCCGGCACCTCGAAATACTGGATACCGTCAGGCATTTCGCCCCAGTCGCCGCAGGGCGGTTCTGGAACCTCGTCCGAATTGGCAAGCGCTTTCAACTCTTTCGTATAGGCGGCGTCTGGGCTGAATGTGTAGCGCTTGACGCCGGCGGGCACGGTGCCCTCGGTGTACGGCGCCAGCACGCAGCGCGCGCTGACGGCCTTGTCGGTCTTTTCCAGGAACAGGCGCTGCAAGGCGGCCTCAGCGGTTTCGCCGGGTTTTATGTCGAACAGTTCGACGAGAGGATCGGCCGCGCCGCCGTCGCTGTATTTGATGGCAAGCGCATTGCCGGCGAATTCGAAATGAATCTGGCGGAAGCCGAAGTCGCAGCGCTGCACCCAGGCCGCCAGCCCGACATTTTTGTCCGTCAGTCTTTCCCAGATGCATTTGTCGATCGGCGGGCGTGACGGCGACGGCTCGTCCGCACTCGCCGATACCGTTGCGGATGCAAGCAGGGCGCAGGTCAAGCTGATCGATCTCATAACGCTATTCATCGCTGCATCCTGTCAAGGTGAAGGCATCCCACGCCGAGCCGTCTGGATTGGCATTGGCGAAATCGGCCCATTCGCTGAAAGCCACGCCGAAGTCGGGCAAAAGCAGCCCTTTCGGCGCGGGTGTCGCTTCGCGCGAATTCAGCTGCTCGGCGCCGCCGCCGGTCAGGGCGTAGACTTGGCCATCCCATATCCGGCACAGCCCGCTGCCATCCTGCAGGCCCGCTTCGCGGTCGTCGTCGGTGCAGGTGTGGCGGATGGTGCCGAGCGGGAATGAATTCTTGCCGTTGGTCCAGGTGATGTCGGCCGGCAGGCTTGTGTCGGTGTTCGGCACGCTCAGCGAAAACACCTGCGCCGTTAGCGCCGCCGGCTCGTTGGCGAGCGGCCGAAATTGCATGACCGCACCCGAGCGTGGCTCCCGATAGGTGGCGTGGCTCAGCAGACAGTTTTCTGCGAAGGCCGCCTGCATCGGGCCGAGCAGGCCCACGAGAACGAAGACCAGTTTGCGGGTGATCATCAAATGTCCCTGGAAAGCGTTGTGAAAGCCAGATGCGGGCTGCATGCCGGCTCGCACAGTCGCATCATCCGGGCAAAAGCATAAGCGGAATCCGGAACGGCTGCGTTTATCCTCTCCTGGATGAAAACTTGTCCCTCGCTGGGTTGTGACGCACCTGTCTAAGCAGATTTTCCTTTGTCTCGGTATCAAGCGCCCGCCAGTCACAACCGCGAACCGCCGCCTCCATCGCATAGAGTGCGAGGATCGTCACATGCTGCCCGAACCGGAACTTCAGTCTGTGGTAAGCTTCGACGACGCCAAAATTGCGCAAATCCTCATCATCAAGAATATCAATTTCCGCCAGCATCCGCGCCATGGCTGGTCCGAGATTTCTCATGTCTTCGACACGTGTGCTCATCGCAGCGTATCGGCGTGTTCAAGGAGCATAAGCTAGTCCCGTAGATTTGCCGCTCTTCCCGGAGAGCGGTTGCAGGCAAGGCCAGCCGGCACAGTCGCATCATCCGTGTAAAAACCATAAGCGAAATCCGAAACGACTGCGCTGTCCGTTCCGTCGAAAACTTGTCCCTTGCAAACCTAACAGCCTGTATGGTCGAGCGCACTGACCGAAGGAGACAAGCTGGTGATGCGGCGTTTGGCAATAATGGTGGCAATGTCTGCATTCGCGAGCGGGCCTGCATTGCCGGCCGCACCGTATGTCGGGACATGGTCCAGCGATCGGCTGAACTGCAGTGCGGCCGCCGACGTTCAGCGCGAAACCGTCTTCACCGTAGACCGGCGGCGCTGTCGCTTCCAGAATTCGGCTGCGAGCACGCGACCTTACGCAAAACCGCCACCGGATGGGTAGTGCACGCCAGCCAATGCTACGGCTCTGACCCATCGCTGGAGGAGCCGTTCACGCGCGTCATTCATATCGTCAGGCACAGCGCCACGGTGCGGTTCACCTGGCCTGGCTTCGACAGCGGACCCCTCGTCCGCTGCTGAGGCGTCCGTCGCCTCAGAACAGCCCGACCAGAAATGCGGCGCCGCCGAGAAAGCCTGCCGAGCAGACCCACAGCAGCCAGAGCCCGCGCACCCGGCATTCGAGCACCGCCGAGCCGGGGTTGGCGGGGTCATAGTGGACGTCGACCTTGCTGCCCTCGACATATTGTCGGGCCTGGCCGCCGACGAGGCCGCGCAGCGAAGCCGTCACGGTGGCACCGAAGGTCACACGATCGGCGCTGTAGCGCTGGCCGGCAACGCCATAGGAGTAGACGATGCGGGATTTGGAGACCGTGCGCCAGCGTCGATAGCCTGAACGGCTTCGCAGCGCCTGCAGGCCCGAGGTATCGATGCGGCCGGCGGCGACGGGCCATCTTGCCGCCTGGTCGGCGAGCGACTTCTGGGCGAAGCCCATGCGCAGGGCGAACAGGCCCATGAACAGCAGCAGCGCTCCCGCGCCGAGGTTCTGCGGCTTGGGCAGATGCGGGCTGATCGCCTCCAGGACACCACCGACCGAAAACACCAGCACCAGCGCGCCGATCACCAGCCCCGCCGAAAGCTGGACCATGAACTTGAAAGCGCCTTCGGGCATGGTGCGCTCGATCACGGCTTTGCTTGGATCGGCCGGATTGTAGAAGACAGTCACTTCCGCGCCGCGGGGAAACCGCGCAAGGGTCTCCTTGACTTCGAAATTTCCCAGATTCTCCTGCACGCTGTAGCGCGAGCCGCGAAATGTCTTGCCGCCCACCTTGTATTCGAAGGTGATCGCCGGGAAATTGCGGATTTCGGTGGTATCGCTGCTGTCCGAGCCGCTGCCCGAGCTTCGGACCTCGCGTGCCTCGACGCGCGACGAGATGATCTTTCCCGGCGTCGGCAACCAGCGGCTGAGCGCTTTTACCTCTCGCCATTTGACGAAGGTGATGAACGACAGCCCGGCGGCGACCGCGCAGGCAAAGCCGACAAGCAGAATCTTGAGCTCCAACTCGTCTCCCCCCAGGAGTGCAGGAGCCTGCACATAGACAGCATGGCGACGGCAATGTCTTGTATATTCTCAAAATCCAAAAGGGCTGGGCAGCGCAAACAGCAACAGCCCGCGGAGCGTCATGACGGCCTCACAGCCAGGAACGTGTTCCATTCTTCGCGATCGCTCAGGCGGCTAACATCAGGGAGAGCGAAGGACGCCGGACCTGATGGACTGCCTTAGTTGGCGTCGGCGACGGAAACCCGCCCGCCGGCCCAGGCACGCCACTGCCGCTCATCGCCGTGGAAGACGTTGAGGTCGATGCGGCCGGTGACGCCATGCGACAGGCCGGAACCGGAATACTGCCAGAACAGCCATTTGCGGTCGGGGTAGACTTTTGACGGGTGTCGCGCCACGGCCCGCAGCCAGAACGGATAATCGAGGAAGGCGCCGCGCAGGTTGTCGCGATAGAAATCGGGCGCGGTGTAGATGATGGGCCGCTGGCCGTAGTAGCGCTCCAGCCTGTCCATGAACACCTGCATCTTCTCCAGCACCTTTTCACGCGAAGGCCGCCGCTTGCAGCTGGACTCGCCGTTCCATTCGACGTCGATCACCGGCGGCAGAGCGCCTTCGACCCTGGGCACGTTGCGGATGAACCAGTCGGCTTGCTCGCCGGCCGTGCGGCACCAGTAGAAGAAGTGGTAGGCGCCGCGCTTCAGGCCGGCGGCGTCGGCATTGCGCCAATTCCTGGTGAACATCGGATCGAGGTGGTCGCCACCGTCGGTCGCCTTGATGTAGGCGAAGTTGGCGCCCTGGGCGCGCAGTTTTTCCCAGTTGACGTTGCCCTGCCAGCGCGAGACATCGACGCCATGCACGGCAAGGTGGCGGGGCGAAGCCTTGCCGAAATTGATCGGCTTGGCATCGCGAAATCCATAGCGGGTAAGCGGCCCGGCAAGCATGGCCGGTGCCGCGCGGGTCAACAGCTTGGGCGGCGACACCAAGGCTGCCGGCTCGACCGGCAGCCCGCCGACATCAGGCACTTGGGGGTCAGGCACATCGGGCGCGGCAAACACCCCCGTCTCTTCCTCCTCCGCCAAGCCGAACGGGCGCGTTCTTTCACCCGGACCATTGCCAGACATGGGAGCCAATTCGGCCCTTGCCGCCCTGTTACCCCTTGCTGCCGGAACTGCCGCGATAGGTGCCGGCGGCCGTATCACCGAGCTGGTGATTTCATCAGACGGTTTCTGCAAATCCAAGGCGTCGACGCTGGCCGTTGACGTGCAGCCGGCAAGGCATAGCGATGCGATCAAGAAACTGATGGCGCCCGGAATCCGCATCTGGACCTGTACTCAAAACACAACAGACCGAGGGCAAAACGACAGCCAACGGACAAACCGGATCAGTTATGAATGAGAAATTACCAATAAAGTTTGAATCAATTTTTTCACGTAGGCAAAACAGCGAAATCTGGCTCTCGGCGCAAGGGATCGGCCAGCCTTGTGGGGGCGGCAAAGCCGCTAGGATTTCCTGAAAACGCCGATCATCGGCCCCAGATTCCAGTAGTCGTCATTGCGGCCAATGGCAGGCGCAAACAGGCTTGATATCGTGCCGTCGAGGAACAGCGCATTGTCGCAGCCGAGCGCGTCGCGGAAAAGACGGGCAAAGGTATGGAAGGTCACCGTGCCGTTCGAAATCGCGAAGACGACGACGCCATCCTTGCGGACGCCGACCCCGTCGCGTGTTTTTCGCGAGGTGCCGTCGGCCTGAAATTTCGGATGCAGTCGGCCGTCGATCACCAGCATCGGGCCGGATTGCGTCGCATAGTCCACGGGCGGACGCTTTTTCACAAAATCCTTGGTGGCGCGGACCGCCGCCTTGCCATCGCGCATGTAGAAAATACCATTCGGCTGTAGAGAAAAATTGCCGCTTCCCGACCCCGTCTTCACAGAAGCCATTTCCTGGCCCCGCTCGACATAAAGACCGACCGGCGCGAGGTTCGGATGATACATGCCGGCATTGATGCCAAACAGCATCGTGCGCCCGGCCGCCTGCTGCGAGGCAGTGAGATTGTGCAGCGACTGAAACGGTTTGCCCGCCGGATCCTTCCAGAACAGCTCGACCTGATATCGCTTCGGATCGACCTCGCAGACGAGATAGCTGGTCGCCTCGAAGACGAAGTCCCGGCATGGCGGCAGCGAGGCAACCCATTGGCCAAACCCCATGCCGAGTGCCGCCACCGACGGCAGCGCGCCCTTGGCCAGCGCCAGCAGCAGCGGCACCGATTGCAGAAGGGTGAAGAAATCCATGCGCGTACCGGAATCCAGATTCGGGGCCCGGCATGGATATAGCCCGTTTCAAGCGATACTGTGAAAGTGCCCTAAACGAGCCAGCCCATGGCCACGCCGAGCAGCAGGACGACGCCGAGCACGCCGCGATAGATGACGAACGGCCAGGCCGAAAAACGCTCAAGCACGCGCATCAGCCCCCATATGGCGAAAAAGGCGGAGATCGAGGCGACCACCAGCCCGACGGCGAGGACCGACCAGCCATGGGCGTCGAGATGGACCTTGTGCAATTCCCAAAGCTCCTTGAGACCGGCCAGCGCAATCGCCGGCAGCCCGAGCAGGAATGAGAAGCGCGCCGCCTCGGCCCGCTTGAAGCCGAGCCCCAGTGCCGCCGTCAGGGTCGAGCCCGAGCGCGACACGCCGGGGATAAGCGCGCCGATCTGGGCGACACCGACAAGCAGCGCGTCAGTCAATGACGCTTCGCCCATGGTGCGCCGGTGGCGGGCAAAAATCTCGGCCAGCGCCAGCAGGATCGCCATGGCGATGCAGGCCCAGCCGATCACCGTCAGGCTGCGCAGTGGCGAATTGCAGGCGTTGAGCACGCCCGACAGCGCCACCCCGGCGATGACGATCGGGATCGTCGCCAGTACGATCCACAGCGCCAGCTTGAAATGCCGATCAGTGAAATCGCGTCGCGCCAGGGCATCGAGCGAACCAAACAGGATGTCCCTGACGTCACTCCAGAAATAGCTGATCACCGCGGCAAGAGCCGCGAGTTGCATGGCGGCGGAGAAGGCCGAACCCGGATCCTGCCAGCCGAGCACGGCCGGCACGATGCGCATATGGGCGGTCGAGGAAATCGGCAGCAATTCGGTGATGCCTTGCACCACGCCCAGGAACGCCACCTTGGCATACCCCAGGCCGACGAAGCCCGTGTCCAGGCCTTGAGTGCAGATGTCGACCAATGGCGAATTCCATGCATGAGAGATCGGCTGGCGCGGACCGACCAGTCGACGTCAATCCCCGGCAAGCCTTATAGTCATGGGCCAGATAATCAATTTACGGATTTGTAAGCTGGTGCGTCGCGGTGTGCGCGATCGAAAACCGGCCGAGGTTGGGCCGGTTTGAGTTTCATAGGAAAATCGCAACGCGATTACGGGCAGAGCCAGAGTTTCTGGCATGCCCTGGCGATCACATGCGCCGGCGGAACGACGGGCTCATCGACGGCAGGCCGGCGAACCCGTTCGAGCAGCATGCGCACCTGTTCGGGGCGCACACGATCGCGCTCCATCACAAGCAGGACCATCGGATCGCTCAAAAGCTCGTCCAGGGTGCTGATGCTGTCGTTCATCCGTCGTCTCCTCGAATGCCGTTACCCGCACCCCATAAATAGGAAGACAAAGATGGCCCGCCAATGACGCTTTGCCGGCTATCTCGTGTTGATTTGGATTAAATTTTGTTCAGGCTTGCGCTCTTCCTTCTCCCCCTGTGAGGGCTTTGCATGAAGGGTGTGCTTAACCTGATTGGCCTACTGGGCGTCTTTTGAAGGCGTCTAAGGCCTCGCCTTGTCGCCCTGGCGCGG
>NZ_JAMYQF010000076.1:0-22877 GCF_040320745.1 Mesorhizobium sp. M0621
TCCGGCGGCAAACTGCCGTTCCCGGACATTCCGAGGTTTTGATGTAATGGCGTCTCAAAACGAGAGTTCCTCGCCCCCGCAAAGCGGGGGAGAGGAACCAGAGACGCCGATGACCACCTTCACCCCAACCACGTCAGACGAAGTCCTGTCCACCGTCGCCTGGGCCGTGGCGGAAGGTTCGCCGCTCGAAATCCTTGGCCATGGGTCCAAGCGCGGCATCGGCCGTCCGCTGCAAACCGAACACACGCTCGACCTGTCGAGGCTCACCAGCGTCACGCTCTACGAACCGGCCGAACTGGTGCTGTCGGCCAAGGCAGGCACAGCGCTGGCTGACATCGAGAAGCTGCTGGCGGAAAACGGCCAGCAGCTTGCCTTCGAGCCGATGGATTACGGTCCGCTGCTCGGCGGCGAGGCTGGCAAAGGCACGATCGGCGGCGTGCTTGCCGCGAACCTCTCCGGTCCGCGCCGGCTGAAGGCGGGTGCTGCGCGCGACCACATCCTTGGCATCAACGTGGTGTCCGGCCGTGGCGAGGCCTTCAAGTCGGGCGGTCGCGTCGTCAAGAACGTCACCGGCTATGACATGTCCAAGCTGATGGCCAACAGCTGGGGCACGCTGGCCGTGTTCACCGACCTCACTTTCAAGGTGCTGCCGGCCGCCGAGACCGAAGTCACGCTCGCCATCCGTGGGCTGCTCGACGATGCGGCTGCCGCAGCCATGGCATTGGCGCTCGGTTCGAGTGCTGAAGTGTCGAGTGCCGCCCATCTGCCGGAACGCATCGCCGCGCGCGTTGCCGGCGGCAGTCTCGGCAACGAGGCCGCCACGCTGCTGCGTGTCGAGGGTTTCGGCCCTTCTGTCGCCTACCGCATCGCTGCGCTGAAAACGCTGCTCGGCAATGCCGGGCCGTTGGAGGAGATTGCCGGTGAGGCCTCACGGCTGATCTGGCGCGACGTGCGCGATTGCAGGCCTTTCGCCGACGGCAGCGAGAAACCGGTCTGGCGCGTATCAATGACGCCGGGAGCGGGTCACCAGATGGTCCTGACGCTGCGCATGCAGGCCGCCGTCAGCGCCTTCTATGACTGGCAAGGCGGGCTGGTGTGGCTGCGTATGGAACAAGGCGACCCGGAAGCCGCTCTGCTGCGTGGGCTGTTGCGGAAACATGGCGGCGGCCATGCGACGCTGGTGCGCGCGGCACCTTCGCATCGCGCCGCCTTGCCGGTGTTCGAGCCACAACCGCCGGCGCTGGCAGCACTCAGCCACCGCCTGAAGCAGGAATTCGACCCTAAAAACATCCTCAATCCCGGCCGAATGGCCTAGGATCCAACGCGATGCAAACCTCTTTCTCGCTTGCCCAGCTTGCCGATCCGCATGTCGCGGAATCGGAAAAGATCCTGCGCAAATGCGTGCATTGCGGCTTCTGCACCGCCACCTGCCCGACCTATGTGACATTGGGCAACGAACTCGATTCGCCGCGTGGGCGCATCTACCTGATCAAGGACATGCTGGAGAACGGCCGTCCGGCCGACAAGGAGATCGTCACTCACATCGATCGCTGCCTGTCCTGCCTTGCCTGCATGACCACCTGTCCATCGGGCGTCAATTACATGCATCTGGTCGACCATGCTCGCGCCCATATCCAGGAAACCTACAAGCGGCCGCTGCTCGACCGCCTGATCCGCGCCATACTCGCGTTCGTGCTGCCCTATCCCAAGCGCTTTCGCGCTGCACTCAAGCTTGCGAAGCTGGGCAAGCCGTTCATTGGCGTGTTCGAAAAAGTCCCGGCGCTGAAGCCGCTCGGCGCGATGCTCAAGCTCGCGCCGGCCTCGATCCCCACGGCTTCGCCGATGGCTTCACCAGGCACCCATGCCGGGCAGGGGACCAAAAAAGGCCGCGTCGCCATCCTCACCGGCTGTGCGCAGTCGGTGCTCGATCCCGCCATCAACGAGACGACGATTTCGCTGCTGACGCGGCTCGGCGTCGAGGTCGTGGTGCCGCAGGGCGAGGGCTGCTGCGGCGCGCTGGTGCATCATATGGGGCGGGAGCAAGCTGCCCTGGCCTCCGCAAGGCAGAATGTCGACGCCTGGACGCGTGCGATCGAGCAAGATGGGCTCGATGCCATCGTCATCACCGCGTCCGGCTGCGGCACCACCATCAAGGACTATGGCTTCATGCTGCGGCTCGATCCGGCCTATGCCGACAAGGCCGCGCGCGTCTCGGCCCTGGCCAAGGACGTCACCGAATATCTGGCTGGTCTCGACTTGCCCGAACCGGTGCGCAAACCCGGCACCGTCGTTGCCTACCACTCGGCCTGTTCGATGCAGCACGGCCAGAAGATCACCCGCCAGCCGAAAGAGCTGCTGGCCAAGGCCGGCTTCATCGTGCGCGAGCCGCGCGAAGGCCATCTGTGCTGCGGCTCAGCCGGCACCTACAACATCCTGCAATCCGAGATCTCGGCGAAGCTACGCGACCGCAAGGTGAAGAACATCGAGGCGACGGGTGCCTCGATCGTAACCACCGGCAATATCGGCTGCATCACCCAGATCGCTTCCGCCGCGAAGCTGCCGGTCGTGCACACGATCAAGCTGCTCGACTGGGCCTATGGCGGCGAACCGCCAACGCTGAGTTGACCGCAAAGAATTCATCCAAGACGATGCGGTGATGGCAGACTCAGACACAGCAGATATCGAGACAATCGTTCGGCTTTTGTCAGATCGATCACACTCGACATTTCAGGCTCACTATGCCGAATGCGAGGCCATCGTCGCTCGACATCTGCAAGATGGGTCGGAGTTTTTGTTTCAGCTCGTCAGGGCAGCCGTTGAAGCCGATATCCACAAGATCACTCTGATCGAAGATGCAGTTTCGTTTCTCGACGAGACGCAGTTGGGCAAGCTGGCGTTCTTCTTGCAGGACCACGCAAGGCGCGGAACTGATCTCGAAGACCTCTTGTCTCAAACCATCCTGCAGGCACCCGAGTTGTTCCCGGACAGCACCGTTGCCAGCAATCACGATTTTGCCGACTGGCTGACGCACGATGATCCCCATTCTCCGCCGGCGTGTCATCATTTCATCTTTGAAGAAGGTGCTCCTTGCGACATGTCTTTTCCGACACATCGCAACCATCCCACGTGGCACTTGCCGGCTGCAGAACCATCATTTTCCGTTGGTGGCGAAGGGACGGCTACTTGTCCCACTTGCCGCAACAGGCTGGTGCACCTCGTTACGCTGGACGATTTGGGAGGCAAAGGAGGGGCACTTCCTCGGCTCCGCATCGAAACCTGTGCGAATTCTCTTGAGTTAACCTACTATTCCCACGATGCCGCTGGCGTGCCGACACCGATAGCGCCGTTCCATTCCGCCTATGATTTCATGTCTGAGTTGGCCAGAAGGGCGAGCACCGTCCGATTAGCTCCCACACCGCAGCGCTGGCTCAGGCAGTCGTATGGGGTGAGCAATTCAAGGCAGAATCTCTTCCGGCTTGGTGGGCTGCCGTCATGGGTTCAAGGACCACAGTTTCCGCTGGTTCCTGGAACGGATCGGGAAATGAAATTCCTTCTCCAGTTCGATTCATTGGCCGGCTTCTTCTGGGGCAGCGGTGGCATGCTTTACGTCTTCTGGGATGAGGAATCCCGGATCACATGCCATGTGCCGCAATACACGTGACGAAAGCAGCTACTCCGCCGCGAGCCTGTCGACCGTGCCGTAGGTCGCCTCGTAGAGCGCGCGCTGGCGGCTGAGCGCCACCATTGTGTTGCGCAGCAGGATGGCGACCGTGATCGGGCCGACGCCGCCTGGTACCGGGGTGATCCAGGAGGCGACCTCGCGCACGCTTTCGGTGTCGACGTCGCCGACGATGCGGCTGGAGCCGTCAGGGCCGATCTCGGAATTGATGCCGATGTCGATGACGGCGGCACCCGGCTTGACCATGTCGGCCTTGATCAGCCGCGGCTTGCCGACGGCGACGAACAGCGCGTCGGCCCGCCGCGCATGGGCGGCGACCGACCGCGTCATGTGGTGGCAGACCGTGACCGTCGCGCCTTCGCTCATCAACAGGAAGGCGATAGGCTTTCCGACGATTTCCGAATGGCCGACGATCACGACTTCCAGCCCCTTGAGGTCGAGGCCGGTTTCCTTCAGCAGTTCAACCGAGGCGGCCGCCGTGCAGGGGGCGAGGTCGAGCTGGTTGTAGACGATGTTACCGATCGAGGCCGGATGCATGCCTTCGACATCCTTCAGCGGATGCACTGCCGCCTGCAGCGTCCTGATCGGGATATGCGCGGGAACCGGCCGCTGGATGATGATGCCGGTGACGCGCGGATCGGCATTCAGGCCGTGGATTGCCGCTTCCAGCTCGCCTGATGTGATGGTTGCGGGAAAGCGCCTTTCCTCGAAATCGATACCGGCCAGTTGTGCCTTGGCGCGCTGGTTGCGCACATAGACGTCGACCGCATCGGTGTCGCCGACGGTGATCGAGATCAGCTTGGGCGGAAAACCCTCGGCTTTGGCAATTGCGGCGTCCTCGCGGACGGCGGCGATGATGCGCTGGGCAACCGGGCCACCTCTGAGATAGCGGCTGTCTTCGGACAGGGACATGGTGAGCTCTTTTGCTGGTTGCCGCCCACATAGCAAAAGAACATCGGCAAGGGCAGCGCGAAAGCGAACCACCATGGTTTTTGCGCGACGCGCCGGGAAACAGTGTTTCGCTACGCCTCAGGCCGTGGTCAAAACGGAAAGGGCAGCGCGGTTTCCCGTGCTGCCCTTCCTGACCGGCCGCATCCCCATACGGCCCGTCCCCCGTTATCCCTAAACTGGCCTCGAAAAGCGGTCTGCTTTGCCGGCCAAGTGATTCGCAGGAATTATATCACCTCGACCGTGGTTCCAACATTGACCCGTTCATAGAGATCGACCACGTCCTCGTTGCGCATGCGGATGCAACCCGACGACACCGCGCCGCCGATCGTCCACGGTTGGTTGGTGCCGTGGATGCGGTACTCGGTCGTGCCGAGATAGAGCGCGCGGGCGCCGAGCGGGTTCTCCATGCCGCCGGCCAGATAGGTCGGCAAATAGCGGCCCTTGGCGGCTTCGCGCTTGATCATCTGCGCCGGCGGGCGCCAGTCCGGCCACTCGCGCTTGTTGGTGATCTTGTGCGTGCCCGACCATTCGAAGCCCGGCTTGCCGGTGCCGACGCCGTAGCGCCGCGCCTTGCCGTTCTTCTCGATCAGGAAGAGGAAATTCTGCGTGGTGTCGATGACGATCGTGCCCGGCTTCTGCGCGCCGTCATAGTCGACCTCCTGCGGCAGGAAGATCGGGTTGATCTGCTGGCGCGTGGCCGTACGTTTCGCAGGCGCCTGCACCGCTGCCGTCCGAACCCGGTCGGGCTGCGCTGCGCGCAGGCGCGGTTGTTGCTGCACGACCTGGCGGTTCTGGCGCACGATGCCGGGTGCCTGGCCAAGCTGCAGCACCCAGGGGGCGGAAAGGTCGGGGCTCACCATCACCGGCGGCCTGTCGGCGTAGCGATCGCCGGCGGTTGAGGGCGTGACGCCGGCGGCAAACACAGCCACGGCGCCGAGCACGGGAAACAGAACTGTCTTCATCGGAACGCACCTTGATCGTCTGATACAAAACGGGTGGAAACGTCCTCCCGGTTCGGCGATCATTGACGCGCAAGCAGCAACCGAAACATGAATCGGAATGCGTAAAATGCGCAAGTGTCAGTAAACCTTTTGGTGTGGTTACCGCCGGGTTCAGGAATCTGGTAAAGCCGCAGTAAATGCAGCGCAAAAGTATATTAACGAACGGATTTTTGGCCATGAACAAGGAAAACACCGGCCTGCTCGCCGGTCCCGACGGTGTCGCGCGCTGCTTCTGGCACGGCAATCTGCCCGACTATCTGCACTACCACGACCATGAGTGGGGACGGCCGGTGGCGGACGACCGCAGGCTGTTCGAAAAGATCTGCCTCGAAGGCTTTCAGTCGGGCCTGTCATGGCTGACCATCCTGCGTAAGCGGGAGAATTTTCGCGAAGCCTTCGCCAATTTCGAATTCGACAAGGTCGCCGCCTTCACCGACAAGGATGTCGAGCGCCTGCTTGGCAATGCCGGCATCATCCGTCATCGCGGCAAGATCGTCTCGACCATCAACAACGCCAAGCGCGCCCGCGAAATGGTGGATGAATTCGGCTCGCTGGCCGCCTGGTTCTGGAAGTTCGAACCCGGCAAGGATGAGCGGCCCGTGATCGTCGATCTCGCGCATCTGCGCGCCAACCCGACCACGGCCGTCTCTGTCCGGATTTCGAAGGAGCTGAAAAAGCGCGGCTGGAGCTTTGTCGGCCCGACCACGGTCTACGCCTTCATGCAGGCGATGGGTCTGGTCAACGACCACCTTGAGGGCTGTGTCTGCCGCAAAGAGGTTGAGAAGCAGCGGAAGGCTTTCAAAAGACCGAAATAGGGCTCCCCACCTCGCCCTTGTGGGGAGGTCGCGCCGAAGGCGCGGGTGGGGGTAACGTCAGGTGCCGTTGGCGCTGGCCAGCACCAGGCCGGCGACGATCGCCACCACCGTGGCCACTGTCGGATAGATCACCAGCAGGCCGGTCATCAACGCGTCGCGCATGGATGGACCCTTGCCGGTGTCGGCCGGGACTTCGAACGGGCCGGCAGCCTGGCTGACCATTTTCGGAGCGTGGATGTCGGCTGGGCGCAAGCGTGCGGGCAGTTCGCCTGCATCGCTGCCGATGGCATGGAATCTTGCTGTGCTGGTCATCGCCGCGAACCCCTCATTTCGGCGCGTTTATCCCCTGCGATTGTGTCGGCACGATGCCGCGCCCATGGCCGGATTGTTTCACTTTCGGCGCGGTTTTGTTTCAGGGTGCTTCGGTTCCGCCTTCTCTCGGCAGGGAGAGGCAAGGGTGCAAACCCTTGCCGCACAAAGCTGCATCGGTTAGGACACGCGCGCTGCGGAAATAGGAAATTTCCTATCGCACAGCGCCACGAAACACCGAGTACCCATCTCATGGCCGACAAATCGGAAAAGACGAAAGCGCGACTGCCGCGCGGTTTTGCCGACCGCAGCGCCGAGGACATCCGCGCCGTCGAGAAGTTGATGGCGACGATCCGCTCGGTCTATGAGCTTTACGGTTTCGAACCGGCCGACCAGCCGTTGATCGAATACACGGACGCGCTTGGAAAATTCCTGCCTGACCAGGACCGGCCGAACGAAGGGGTATTCTCCTTCCAGGATGACGACGACCAGTGGCTGTCGCTGCGCTATGACCTGACCGCGCCGACGGCGCGCTTTGTCGCCGAGAATTACGAGCGCCTGCCAAAACCCTATCGCAGCTATCGCTCCGGCTGGGTGTTCCGCAACGAGAAGCCCGGTCCTGGCCGCTTCCGCCAGTTCATGCAGTTCGATGCCGACACGATCGGCACGCCGGGCGTGGCCGCCGACGCCGAGATGGCGATGATGATGGCCGACGTCATGGAAGCGCTCGGTATCAAGCGCGGCGACTACGTCATCCGCGTCAACAACCGCAAGGTTCTGGACGGCGTCCTGGAAGCGATCGGCCTTGGCGGCGAGGAGAATATCGGTCGCCGGCTGACGGTGCTGCGCGCGATCGACAAGCTGGACAAGCTCGGGCCGGAAGGGGTGAGGCTTTTGCTTGGGCCGGGCCGCTGGGACGGCGGCAAGGAAGGCGAAGGCGACTTTGCCAAGGGCGCCGGGTTGAACAACGGGCAAGCCGAGGCAGTCCTTCTCGCGACAGCGAGGAATGCACAGGCCGGCCAGGATGCCATGGTCAGTTCGAACGCGGTCTACCAGGAAGGTGTCGGCGAACTCGCGATGATTGAAGCTCTGGTCAGGGCGGCGGGATATGGCGAGGACCGTATTGCCATGGACCGTTCCGTAGTGCGCGGCCTTGAGTATTACACCGGCCCCGTCTTCGAAGCCGAGCTGCTGGCCGAAATCCCCAATGAGGACGGCCAGATCGTGCGCTTCGGCTCGGTCGGCGGCGGCGGCCGCTATGATGGCCTCGTCTCGCGCTTTCGCGGTGAGCCGGTGCCGGCGACCGGTTTTTCCATCGGCGTGTCCAGGCTGATGACCGCTCTGAAGAACCTCGGCAAGCTCGACAGCGCGGATGTGATCGCGCCGGTCGTCGTGCTGGTGATGGACAAGGATACCGACAGTCTAGGCCGCTACCAGAAGATGGTTTCGGAACTGCGCGCCGCCGGCATCCGCTCCGAAATGTATCTCGGCGGCGCCGGCATGAAGGCGCAGCTGAAATATGCCGATCGGCGCGGCTGTCCGGTCGCAATCATCCAGGGCGGCGACGAGCGCGCCAAGGGCGAGCTGCAGATCAAGGACCTGATCGAAGGCGCGCGCATGTCGGCCGAAATCACCGACAACGCCGAATGGCGCGCCGCGCGCCCGGCGCAGGTGACGGTGGCGGAGGGCGAACTGGTCGCCGAGGTGAAGAAGATATTGGCGGCGCAGGCTGCCGATCGCGCGAAAGGTGGCGCTTGAACACCCCCCTCTGGCCTGCCGGCCTGCCTGGGCCGAGCCACGGGTCTCGGCCCGTCCTTCGGACCCCCCGCAAGGGGGGAGATTGGATGTCGCGTGGGTTTTCGCCAATCTTCAGCGTTGAAGGAGAGGCGCCGAGCCCCAAGCTGCCAATCTCCCCCCTTGCGGGGGGTCCGAAGGACGGGCCGAGACCCGTGGCTCGGCCCAGGCAGGCCGGCAGGCCAGAGGGGGGTGCCTCGCGCCCATCCGATCGATGACCTCCCGCTACCCCGCCATCGCAGCCGACATCACCAACCTCTTCGCCACGCGCAACACGCATGCGGTCGAAGTCGCCATATTGCAGCCGGCCGACCCGTTCCTCGACATGGCCGGCGAGGATTTGCGCCGCCGTATCTTCCTGACCGAAAGCGAAACGGGGCAGACATTGTGCCTGCGGCCGGAATTCACCATTCCGGTCTGCCTCGACCACATCCATTCGCAAGCCGGCACGCCGCGGCGCTATTCCTATCTCGGCGAGGTCTTTCGCCAGCGTCGCGAGGGCGGCAACGAGTTCTTCCAGGCCGGCATCGAGGATCTCGGCGATCGCGATACCGCTGAAGCCGATGCCCGCTCGCTGGCCGACGCGCATGCGCTGCTTGCCCTGGTGCTGCCCGGCCAGGCGCTGGCGATCACGCTCGGCGACCAGACCATTTTCGAGGCGGTGCTGGCTTCCCTTGGCCTGCCACGCGGCTGGCGCATGCGTCTTGCCCGCGCCTTCGGCTCGGCGCCGATGCTTGAGGCGGCACTTGCCGATCTCGCCAATCCGCCGCGCAACAGCCAGCTCTCCGGCGCGGTCGCCGCCCTCGTCCTCGACGGTGATCTGGACGGTCTTTCCGCTCACATCGCCGGCGGTATGGAAGAGGCCGGGCTGTCGGCGTCTGCCGGACGCCCGCCATCCGACATCGCGCGGCGGCTGATCGAGAAAGCCGAACTGCGCAGCGTGCGCCTGTCGAACGAGGCCTTCGCGGCGCTGAAGGGTTTTCTGGCGATCGACGTGCCGCTCGCCGGCGCGGCCGAGGCGCTGGCCTCCTTCGCCAGCGGTGCCGGGCTTTCGCTTGATACCGCGCTGGAGAAGTTCGCCGCCCGTGCCAAAGCGATCGAGGCGCACGGCTTGCTGGCTGGAAAAATCCGCTACGATGCCGCCTTCGGCCGTCCGCTCGATTACTACACCGGCCTGGTTTTCGAAATCGCGGCTGACAATGGCGACCGGGGCGACCGGCCGCTGGTCGGTGGCGGCCGCTACGACCGGCTGCTGACCTTGCTCGGCGCGAAAACGCCGATCCCCGGCGTCGGCTTTTCCGTCTGGCTCGACCGCATTGAGGCATTGCGCGAGATGGCGCCATGATCACGCTGGCGATCCCGTCAAAAGGCCGCCTGAAAGAGCAGGCGCTGCACGTGCTGGCCAAAGCCGGCCTCGCCGTCAGCCTGCCCGGCGACGAGCGCAAGTACCACGCCCGTGTCGAGGGCCTGGATAACGTCGAAGTGGTGTTCCTGTCGGCTTCCGAGATTGCTGGTGAGATCGGCCAGGGCGCGGTCGATCTCGGCATCACCGGCGAAGATCTGGTGCGAGAGAACCTCGCCGACTGGGAGACGCGCGCCGAAATCGTCGCCCATCTCGGCTTTGGCAGCGCCGATGTCGTGGTTGCCGTGCCAGACATCTGGCTCGACGTCGACACCATGGCCGACCTCGACGACGTCGCCGCCGATTTCCGCCAGCGCCACGGCAGGCGATTGCGCATCGCCACCAAATACTGGCGGCTGACCCAGCAATTCTTCTCGCAGAAGCATGGCATCCAGGTCTACCGCATCGTCGAGAGCCTTGGTGCCACCGAAGGCGCGCCGGCCGCGGGTCTGGCCGACGTCATCGTCGACATCACCACCACTGGCTCGACGCTGCGCGCCAACCATCTCAAGGTGCTGGGCGACGGCCTTGTCCTGCGCTCGCAGGCCTGTCTGGTGGCGTCGAAGAAGGTACGGGCGGCGGCGGATGAAGCGATCCTGCACGATATTGCTGCGAAGGTAGCGGCAGCAGTCGGATAGCGGCGGGGCCTTCCCACACCTCCACTACCCCCGGGCTTCGAACCCAGCTTGACAAAAAGCTGACGGCGGCCAGCCCGGCGGCGCAGGGCTCCGAACTCAGATTAACAAAAAGCTGACGGCGGCCAGTGTTCGCAGCTTTTGTGCCGTTAGTTTTTTCGCGATAGGAATTTTTTCTTGACTCCGTGCCCTCAGCTATGCTACTTATTTGCCCATGGTGCTGATTTGCGCCAGCGACCCGCCGCTCAGGCGGGTTTTTGCGTTTTGATGCTTCGTCAGCCAACGCGAGTCTCCGAAGCATCGTTGACCGGATCGGTGCTCTGCCACGACTATCGGCGGGATTTTCACCACCCCCTCAGGCTGATAGGCTCGGCCAGTTCCGGGAGGAGAGAGCGATGCCAGTCAATCTCGACGAGCTAAAGAACGCCAGCAATTTGCGTGGACGCGGAGCGCGCAATGGCGGTGTTTTCGTGGCACCCGTCGACGGCAAGGCGCATGTCTCGGGCGAGCGCAGCGTGCCGCTGCTCGACAAGACGATTCCCGCGCTACTTTCCGACACCGTCAGCAAATACGGTACGCAAGATGCGGCTGTCTTCGTCGATCAGGACAAGCGCTTCACCTGGAGCGAACTGTCGGACACGGTCGATGCGCTGGCCGCCGGCTTCCTGGCGCTGGGGTTGGTAAAAGGCGATCGCGTCGGCATCTGGTCGCCCAACCGATGGGAATGGCTGGTGACGCAATTCGCCACCGCCCGCATCGGCCTGATCCTGGTCAACATCAACCCGGCCTACCGGCTGAGCGAACTGGACTACGCGCTGAACAAAGTCGGCTGCAAGGCGCTGGTCACGGCGGCCAAGTTCAAGACCTCCGACTATCTCGGCATGATCGAGACGCTGGCGCCGGAGATTGCCAAGGCCACGCCGGGCAAGCTCAAGGCGCAAAAACTGCCGGTGCTGAAGATCGTCATCCGCATGGGCGAGGACAGCTCACCCGGCATGTTCAATTTTGGCGATGTATTGGCCATGGCCGGCCGCGACGAGCATGACAGCCTCGACCGCATCTCGGAGGGGCTCAAGCCCGGCGACGCCATCAACATACAGTTCACGTCAGGCACGACAGGGGCGCCCAAGGGGGCGACGCTGACCCACAACAACATCGTCAACAACGGCAATTTCGTCACCTCGGCGATCAAACTGACCGTTGACGACCGGCTCTGCATCCCGGTGCCGCTCTATCACTGCTTCGGCATGTCGATGGGCACGATGGGCTGCGTGTCGAAAGGCACCACCATGGTTTTCCCGGGCGAGGGCTTCGATGCCGGCGCCACGCTGAAGGCGGTGGCACAGGAACGCTGCACCGGGCTCTATGGCGTGCCGACCATGTTCGTAGCACTCCTCGATCACCCGGATTTCCCATCCTTCGATCTCTCCAGCCTGCGCACCGGCATCATGGCCGGCTCGCCATGCCCGATCGAGGTGATGAAGAAGGTGGTGTCGCTGATGCATATGGAAGAGGTGACCATCGCCTATGGCATGACCGAGACCAGCCCGGTCTCGTTCCAGAGCGGCGTCGACGACCCGCTGGAAAAGCGCGTCTCGACCGTCGGGCGTATCCACCCTCATGTCGAGGTCAAGGCGATCGACGCCGATGGCGCCACCGTCGCCGTCGGCGCGCCGGGCGAGCTTTGCACACGCGGCTATTCCGTGATGAAGGGCTACTGGGACGACGAGGAGAAGACCCGCGAGGCGATCGACAGCGACGGCTGGATGCACACCGGCGACCTCGCCACCATCGACGCCGAGGGCTATTGCAACATCGTCGGCCGGGTCAAGGACATGGTCATCCGCGGCGGCGAGAACGTCTACCCGCGCGAGGTCGAGGAATTCCTCTACCGCCATCCCAAGGTCAAGGAGGTGCAGGTGTTCGGCATTCCCGACGCCAAATATGGTGAGGAGCTGTGTGCCTGGATCGTGCTCAAGCCCGGCCAGATCGTCACCGAGCAGGAAATCAAAAACTTCTGCGCCGGCCAGATCGCCCACTACAAGATCCCGCGCCATATCCGCTTCCGCAGCGAATTGCCGATGACGGTGACCGGCAAGCCGCAGAAGTTCTTGATGCGTCAGGCGATGGTCGAGGAACTTGGGTTGGTGACGCAGAGGACGGCGTGAGTATAGGCTTTCCGCAAGGTTCGCAGAAACGCACGGGGCTTGAAATGAGTGGTTTCGCGCGATCGGTGACTTCTTATGCGATGCCGTTAGCCGCCTTGGTGATGGCTGTCGCAGTCAGAGCCAGCGGGCTGTCGGTAGACGAAGGTTCGCCGAGCGTCAGGATTCTTGTCGGAACGCTTTCGAGCGCGATCATGTTTATCACCATTTTCGTGGTGCTCGACCACGCCGAAGCGGTAGCTCGGCGTGTAGGGGAGCCTTACGGTACGTTGGTGCTGACTTTTGCCGTGACGGCAATCGAAGTGTCGATCATCGTTTCCATGATGCTGCATGGAGAAAACAACCCTACGCTTGCACGTGAGTCCGTCTTCTCGACGGTGATGATTACATCTACCGGCGTTGTCGGCACGTGTCTCACGCTTGGCGGCTGGCGCCATCGCAAGCAGGCAATCGTTCGGCAAGGGACCAGCGCATATCTGGCGGTTCTGGCCGCGCTGACCGTCATGACGCTCATTCTGCCGACCTACACACGAACTACCGATCCTGGCACATTTTCAGCGGCTCAACTTGGTTTCGTGAGCGTGCTTTCGGTGCTGCTCTATGCAAGTTTTGTGTTCGCGCAAACTGTCCGGCACCGAGACGACTTTATCGAAGGGCAGACGCACGGCGTTTCGCTGCGGACTGCCCCTCACGAAAGCATCTCTGCCAGCACTTTGCTCCTGTTAATCGGGCTGATTGGCATTGTCATGCTCGCCGAGCAAGTCGCCGCAAGTGTTGAAAATACGCTCGTTACCTATCAGGTGACACAGGCTGACAGTATTGTGGGGGCATTGATCGCGGGGCTGGTTTTGATGCCGGAGGCCATTTCGGCGGTTCGCGCTTCCCTCAACAATGAGCTGCAGCGCGGTTTGAATGTCGCGATGGGTTCGGCTTGCGCTACAATTGGTTTGACAATACCGGCGGTCGCAGCCGCCAGCCTGTTGACGGGAAGAGGGTTAACCCTGGGGCTTCCAGCGACTGACACAGTGCTTTTGATTTTAGCGCTCTTCATATGCAGCGTGAGTTTTAGTACTGAAAGAACAACATTCTTGACGGGTTCGGTTCATATCGTGGTATTTTTTACTTATTTATTTCTTATATTTGTACCGTGAAAGCTTTGGCTCGAGCGGGAAATTACTGCACGAATGAAGCGGCTGCTATTGGTGACGCAGAAGACGGCGTGAGGGGGGCAGGGTGCGACATCCCTCATAGCCTCACGCTGCGGATTTGAGGTGATCGATAAAGGCGCGCAGCTTCGGCAGGACCTGGCGCTTGCCGGGATGGTAGAGGAAGACGCCCGGCGTCGTGGCGGCGATGGTGTCCAGCACCGATTCGAGTTTTCCCTGGCCTATCGGACCTTCGGCGACGGGTCGGGGGATCTGCGCCAGCCCGATGCCCTGTATCGCCGCACCGAGCAACGTCGGATAGTCGTGCGCGATCAGCGGCCCTGAGACCATCGCCTCGATTGCCTCGTTGCCGTCGACGAACGACCAGGGCGCAAGGGCGCCGTTCGAGCGGCGCAATCGCAGGCAGGCGTGGTGGCGCAAGTCGTCCACACGCTCGGGGCGACCGTGGCGTTCGAGATAGTCCGGGCTGCCGACGACCACGAACGGGAACGATGGCGTCAGCCGCACGGCGACCATGTCGGGCGCGATGAACTGGCCGAGGCGGATGCCGGCATCGAACCCGCCGGTCGCGAGATCGACCATCTCGTCGCTCGCGGCGATCTCCAGTTCGATCTCGGGATAGGTCCGGCAGAACGACGCGATCATCGGCTCCAGGATCAGCGGCACGACGGCGCGGGGTACGGACAGGCGCAGCAGCCCGGTCGGCCGTTGGCCGACATCGCGCGCGGCCTCGCCTGCCGCGACGAGTTCCTCGAAGGCAGGGCCTGCACGTTCGAGGAACCGCTGGCCTGCCTCGGTCAGGCCGACGCTTCGCGTCGTGCGCACGAACAGCGCCGCACCCATGCGGGCTTCCAGGGTGCGCACCGCCTGGCTCACGGCGGATGGCGTCACACCGAGATCGGCGGCCGCACGGCGGAAGTTGCGGCGCCTGGCGACGGCCAGGAACACCTCTATGCCCTCCAGCGCGCCATGCCGGACTGTGTAGTTCTGCTTCATAGGTTGTTGTGATTACACCAGGTAGTCGAACTATGGAAGCGGGCTTAGAGATAGGCGACAGAAGCTGGGCCGCGTGAACCAGCTGCCGACAGGAGGTCAAATGTCCACGGAAATACTGTTCCAGACCCATCTCGTTCTAGGCTACGTCGCATGGCTGCTTTGCTTCGGCGCATACGGTCTGCCATGGCTGAGTTCGATGGACAGGCTCGCGGCGCAACGTGCCATCGCCACCCTGCACAGCTTCCGCTTCTTCGGGCTCGTCTTCATCCTGCCGGGCGTTGTAAGCCCCAATCTGCCGGCCCACTTCGCCGTGTTCGCCGCCTACGGTGACTTTGCAACAGGGCTGCTGGCGATGCTGGCGCTGATCACGGTGAGGCTGCCCCGGCTCTTCTGGCCGCTCGTCGTCGCCTTCAATCTCGTAGGCACGGTCGATCTCGTCGTCGACTATTACCACGCCACCCAGGTAGGCCTTCCTGCGCATGCGGAGCAACTTGGCGCCGCCTATGCGATCCCGATCATCTACGTACCGCTGCTGATGATCACGCACGTAGCCGCATTCTATTTTCTGGCGCGTCCTCACCAGAACACGACTCGCGCCATCGCAGACGGTGCGACTGCTTCACAGGGCATCCGGAGGTCCGTTTTCGGGCCCTAACGACGACCGGCCCGGCTGTGCCTTTGAAAACAGCATCCACCAAAATAAAAGGCGCGGACCGTGGCCCGCGCCTTTTTCCTCATTCAGGCTTTCGAAGTTCAGTCCTTCTCGAAGATACGTGCCTTGGCGACGACGCCGGCGATGGCGCCGCCGATCAACGGTGCGACGATGAAAAGCCAGAGTTGGCCGATCGCGGCAGTGCCGGAAAACAGCGCCGGGCCGATCGAGCGGGCCGGATTGAGCGACGTGCCGGTCACCGGGATGATGGCGAAGTGCAACCCTGCCAGTGTCAGGCCGATGACCAGCCCGGCGAACGCCGTCGAGTGCTTTTCAGCGGTGACACCCAGGATCACGGTGACGAAGGTGAAGGTGCCGATCACTTCCCACAGGAACGCCGAGCTGACGCCCCATTTTGTCACGTCCCAGCCATTGGCGCCGAAGCCGCCAGTATGTCCGCCGACCTGGCCGGAGACGATGATCCACAACGCCAGCGAGGCGAGAATGGCGCCGATGACCTGCGCGATCCAGTAGGGGATGACGTCCTTGGCTGGCAGCCGGCCGGCAAGGAAGACGCCGAGCGTCACCGCCGGATTGAGATGCGCGCCCGAAATCGGGCCGATCGCATAGGCCGCCGCAATGAGGCCGATGCCGAACGCCAGACCGATGCCTTCCTGGCCAAGCGGCAGCGCACCGCCGAAGCCGCCTGTCACCACAGAAGCCGTACCGATGAATACCAATAGAAATGTGCCTAGAACTTCCGCCAGATAAGTTTTCATTGCCCTCTCCTCGTAGCGATCCGCCGGTCCGCCTTTTCCGCGCCGCGAATCATGGCGCCAAGAGTATTCTCAACGGAAAAACTTGGGAAGCAGAGCGGTTGCGCCACATGCCGTGCTTGCAGTCGCCAGTCACGAACATTAGAGACCTTTCATCTACTGATCGATCTGCTGCTACCGGCCGAGGGCACTTACTGACGGGGTGGCTGGCCAGCGTTTGGATTGCCTCATCGTCGCCAGACGGAAGCGGGGTTCAATCCCGGCGTGAAAAGCTCTAAGAGCAGGCTGAGATGTGCTCGATATGATGGAATGACGAATGCGACTGGGCGGACGGCTGGCTGCGGCCATCGAAGTGCTTGAAGACATCGGCCGGCGCCACCGGCCGGTGGCGGACGCGCTGAAGGATTGGGGCCTGTCGCATCGCTTCGCCGGCGGCGGTGACCGCGCAGCGATCGGCAACATCGTCTATGACGCCTTGCGCCACAAGCGTTCCGCCGGCTGGCTACTGGGCGAGGACACGCCGCGCGCCATCGGCTTCGGCGCGCTGCTGCTCGAATGGGGCCAGACCGCACAATCGCTGAACGACGCGCTCGATGGCGACAAGTTCGCACCGCCGCTGCTGACCGCCGACGAGCTTCAGGCAATCGCCGGGCACCGGCTTGCCGATGCGCCGGACGCGGTGCGGGCCGACATACCGGATTGGTGCGAGCCGCTTTTCGAACAGGCCTTCGGCCCCATTTGGGTCGACGAGGGCGCCGCGCTTGCGACACGCCCGCCACTCGACCTCAGGGTCAACACCTTGCAGGCCAATCGCGACAAGGTGCTGGCCGAACTGTCGGGAACCGGCGCGAAACCCGCCGCCATCGCCCCGCAGGGTATCCGCATCCCGCCGATCGACGGCGACGGCAGGCACCCGAACGTGCAGGCCGAGCCGGCCTTCCAGAAAGGCTGGTTCGAGGTACAGGACGAAGGCTCGCAGGTGGTAGCCGCCCTTGCCGGTGCCGAAGCCGGCATGCAGGTGCTGGATTTCTGCGCCGGCGCCGGCGGCAAGACGCTGGCGCTGTCGGCTTCGATGGGCAATACAGGCCAGGTCTTCGCCCACGATGCCGAAAAGGCGCGGCTGGCGCCGATCTTCGACCGCATCCGTCGTTCGGAGAACCGCAACGTCCAGATCGTCACCAAGCCGGCCGAACTCGCCCCGCTCGGCAACCACATGGACATCGTGCTGGTCGACGCGCCCTGCACCGGTAGTGGCACCTGGCGGCGTCGTCCCGATGCTAAATGGCGGCTGACGCAAAGACAGCTCGATGCCCGCAAGGGCGAACAATCGGCGATCCTCGATGCCGCCAAGGCCTATGTCAGACCCGGCGGCCTGCTGGTCTACATCACTTGCTCGGTCTTCCCTGAGGAGAATGGCGAGCAGGTTGCGGCCTTCCGGGACCGCAACAGCGGTTTTGTCCCGGTCGATCATCGCGCGCTTTGGGACGGCCGTTTTCCCGGCCATGCGGCAGCCGCACGCATCGGCGCCAAAGGGGACATCTCGCTGTCGCCGGCGCTGAGCGGCACCGACGGGTTTTACTTCTGTGCGTTGCGCAGGTCGGCTTGAACCCATTGGATGTCGCCAATCCCTGATGAATGCGTATCCCTAGCCGGCAGACGAGACCGATTGTTGCAGTGCAGCAAAAGCATTTGCCTGCCGCCCATGCCTCTGCAATAAGCTTATCCGCATAAAGGAAGGCAGCGGCCATGGCAGCAAAGATCGTACCCGCCCCGGACTATGAAGACCGCGTCAGGACCTCCTTCGCGCGCCAGAACGCGATGGCCACGATCGGCGCCGAACTGACGCTGGTTACGCCCGGCATCATCGAGATCGAGATGCCCTATTCGGTAGCACTCACCCAGCAGCACGGCTTCCTCCACGCCGGCGTGATTTCGATCGCGCTGGACTCGGCCTGCGGCTATGCGGCGTTTTCGCTGATGCCGGAAAACTCCGGCGTGCTGACGATCGAATTCAAGGTCAATCTGCTGGCGCCGGGCCGGGGCGAGCGCTTCCTGTTCCGCGGCTCGGTGACCAAACCCGGCCGCACCATCATCGTCGCCGACGGCCAGGCCTATGCCTTCGCCGCCGACGGCGAGGCCAAGCTGATCGCCACCATGACCGGAACGATGATGACGGTGGTCGGGCGCGACGGCATAGAAGGCTGATCCGATGGGCAACGTTGTGCGACTAGGCGGCAAGGACGTCCTCTTCGTCATGGCGGCGCAGGCCGAATACGGCCCGCACCTCAAGCGGCTGTTCACGCCATTGATGACGGGCGTCGGGCCGGTCGAGGCCGGCGTCAGGCTCGGCGCCGAACTCTCCTGGCTGAAGTCGCAGAAGGCGCTGCCGGACCTCGTCGTGTCGCTCGGCTCGGCCGGCAGCCGGACGCTGGAGCAGACGGAGATCTACCAGGCGGTCTCGGTCAGCTATCGCGACATCGACGCCTCGCCGCTCGGTTTCGAGAAGGGGGCGACCCCGTTTCTCGATCTGCCAGTGACGGTGCCGCTGCCCCTGCGAATTCCTGGAATCAAGGAAGCGACGCTATCGACCGGCGGCGCTATCGTTACCGGCGCGGCCTATGACGCGATCGCTGCCGACATGGTCGACATGGAAACCTTCGCTTGCCTGCGCGCCTGCCAGCTGTTCGACATCGAGCTGGTCGGGCTGCGCGGCATTTCCGACGGCGCGGCGGATCTCAGGCACGTCAACGACTGGACCGAATATCTGCACGTCATCGACGAGAAGCTGGCAGACGCCGTCACGCGCCTCGAACAGGCGATCGAGTCGGGCGCGATCGATATCAGGGCTGCTGACGCGGCAGGTTCTTAGCGTTGCCGAACAGCACCCCGATCATCCTGAAGCGAACGGTGTTGTCGCGGTTGACGTAGGTGATGGATCCCGGTTCATGGTGCAGGGTCCAGCGCCCTGTCACACCCGTGTCCCAGTCCGTGACATAGCCGTCATCGAGCATCCTCCAGCGCCCGCTGCGCGCCTCGCCATCATCGAGCAGCATATGCGCGGCACCTTCGTTCTCAAAATAGACGTAAGCCTCCTTGCCGTTTCGCTCCAGTACATGGGTCATGCCCGGAATGAGGATCGCAAGACTTTCCTTTTGCAGTGCCGTCATATTGTTCTCCTTGAGTGAATTCGGCGATTGCTTCGGCCATGGTCGCCACGTAAGGTTAGGGTATAGTCAAGCTACTTGACTATCTAGAAGGTGAATCGAATTTGGTCAAGGAGCTTGACGAAAAAGCCGAAGCGCTGCCCGATCACGTCGGCTGGCGGCTATGGCAGGCAAGCCGTGCCTGGCAGGCCGAGTTCGCCGCCGCGATGCGGGCCGCCGGTCACGGCTGGTTCACCGAAGCGCGCGCCGGACTGCTTGGACACATCACCAGGACTGGCATGCGCCAGTCGGCCTTGATCGAACGCTCGGCAATCTCCAAGCAGGCGATCCAGCAACTGCTCGACGGCCTCGAGGCGGAAGGCATCGTCGAGCGTCTGCCTGATCCGCAAGATGGCCGCGGCAAGCTGGTGCGCTACACGCGCAAGGGACTGGATGCCTTGCGAGACGGCGATCGTATCAAGATGGAGATCGAGCGGCGCTATGTCGGTCGCATTGGCGAGGAGGGGTTCACGGCGCTGATGGGCGCTCTGCGGGCGTTTGCGGCCGGAGGGGCTGCTGCAATGGATGAAGACGCTGGCCCTGAAAGTGAAGTCGTGGAATCGAAGTGACAGCTAGGCCTCGCAACCCATTGCGCCGACTCATTTCTTTCTCTAAACGCTCGCCATGAAAACAGCCAATCATCCCGACACCGTCCTGATTGTCGATTTCGGCAGCCAGTTTACCCAGCTCATCGCCCGCCGCATCCGCGAGGCCGGCGTGTTTTCCGAGATCGTGCCGTTCCAGTCGGCCGAAGCGGCGTTCAAGCGCATCAATCCGAAAGCCGTCATCCTGTCCGGCGGCCCGGCTTCGACCGGCGATATCGGCAGCCCGCGCGCGCCGCAGATCGTCTTCGACGCCGGCGTGCCGGTGCTTGGCATCTGCTACGGTCAGATGGCCATGTGCGTGCAGATGGGCGGCGTCGCCGAAAGCTCCGACCATCGCGAGTTCGGCCGCGCCTTCGTCGAGATCGAAAAGGACAGCCCGCTGTTCGAGGGCCTGTGGGCACCCGGCCAGCGCCACCAGGTGTGGATGAGCCATGGCGACCGCGTCATCTCCTTGCCCCAGGGGTTCGAAGTGTTCGGCAAGTCGGAAGGCTCGCCCTTCGCCATCTTCGGCAACATCGAGCGCAAGATGTACGGCATCATGTTCCACCCCGAGGTGGTGCACACGCCCGATGGCGCCCGACTGCTGCGCAACTTCGTCCACAACATCGCCGGCATCGAAGGCGACTGGACCATGCGCGCTTACCGCGAGCATGCCGTCGAGGCCATTCGCAAGCAGGTCGGAAAGGGCAAGGTCATTTGCGCGCTGTCGGGCGGCGTCGACTCCTCCGTCGCGGCGCTGTTGATCCACGAAGCGGTCGGCGACCAGCTGACCTGCATTCTTGTCGACCACGGCCTGATGCGCAAGGATGAGGCCGCCGGCGTGGTGGCGATGTTCCGCGAGCACTACAATTTGCCGCTCATTCTGGTGAGCGCATCGGACCGTTTCATCGGCGCCCTGGAGGGCGAGTCGGACCCGGAGAAAAAGCGCAAGACCATCGGCCGGCTGTTCATCGAGGTGTTCGAGGAGGAGGCCAAGAAACTCGGAGGCGCCGAATTCCTGGCGCAGGGCACACTCTATCCCGACGTCATCGAAAGCGTTTCCTTCACCGGCGGCCCGTCGGTGACGATCAAGTCGCATCACAATGTCGGCGGCCTGCCCGCGCGCATGAACATGCAACTGGTCGAGCCCCTGCGCGAACTGTTCAAGGACGAGGTGAGGGCGCTCGGCAAGGAGCTCGGCCTGCCCGAGAGCTTCATCGGCCGGCATCCATTCCCTGGTCCGGGTCTCGCCATCCGTTGCCCCGGTGGCATCACCCGCGAAAAGCTGGAGATCCTGCGCGAGGCAGACGCCATCTATCTCGACGAGATACGCAAGGCCGGCCTCTACGACGCCATCTGGCAGGCCTTCGCCGTGCTGCTGCCGGTGCAGACGGTCGGCGTGATGGGCGACGGCCGCACCTACGAATTCGTCTGCGCTTTGCGCGCCGTCACCTCGGTCGACGGCATGACGGCGGATTTCTACCACTACGACATGGCCTTCCTCGGCGCAGCCGCCACCCGCATCATCAACGAAGTCCGCGGCATCAACCGCGTCGTCTACGACGTAACCTCGAAGCCGCCGGGAACAATCGAATGGGAGTGAAGGGGAGTACTGCGGAGTAGAAGAGGATAGAGCAGCATGTTTAAGGCGATGTTGGCTCGGCGATAATAGTCAATAGTCTCAGCCCCCACCCGGCGACGGCATAGACGAAGCATCTGGCCGATCGGCGAATGTCTGGAACGAACGTCCCACAGAGAAGGGGGGAGCAGCCTAGTCTTGCTGGGTTTGACTCGGGGTCCGCGGCAACTGCCACCGGCGAGGCGTTGCATCTGCCGGCCACGTATCCTTTCGCTGGGTTCATCCGTCTTAGCTGTTCATGGGCACGGTCATCCTTGCTTGGCATCGCCCTCCTGGACGAATTGGAGCGTGACAAATGAACAGCAAGCAGAGCCTAGCGAACAAGATACACTACGAAACGCTCGCGGAGGCTTTTCGCAGCGGTCGAGAATCGCCACAGGAGGCATCCGAGTGGTCCGTTTTGACGGCAGAACCGGGCGTCGATTACGTCGAGACGAACGTCGGCAACAAGACCGCGCTGTGGGTTCAGCCAAAAACGGCGGCCAAAGACCGGGTCATGCTTTACCTGCACGGCGGTGGCTATGTCAGCGGATCGGTCTGGACCCATCGCAAGATGGTCGGACATGGCCGGGGGGCTTGTTCATAGCAGCTACGGGTTGAACGACGCGCGGGCGGGCTTGCTGTGATGGCATTCGGTGTCGGTAGGCATCTGCATTGCTGCAATTTCACCCCGGGCAAGCCTTCGTCAGTCGGGCGTTTTTTTCGAGCTGGCTTCAGGGATATAGAGTCTGCAGCCACACGTGGCCGGCGCCAGTTGCCGTCCAAGCGTGATGTCCTACTCAATGGCTGTCGGCTTGGGCTATGTGATGGCCACCGCTTTCGCAAGAACATTTGACGCCTCCGGCTGGGAAGTAAAATCTCAGCGTCCGAAAGAGACGACACGGAAGGAAAGAGGAATGGTCTATTTTTTGAGCGCTAAAGAAGGCGAAGTCTACAGCTACGGCATGAAGGCGCTTGATGGTGATTTGAACAAAATCCAACCGGTCGATCTGAGTCAAGACGGAGGGGTTCGAATACCAGGGCAATCGCTTCGGGTTAACGGGAGGTGCGTATGGGATGCGAATGTGATTCATGAGGGGCTTCGTGATTTGCGGAGCCCTCGATGTCGCG
>NZ_JAMYQF010000077.1:0-22791 GCF_040320745.1 Mesorhizobium sp. M0621
GATCTTCAACCTCGTCTTGTTTCGAACGCGTCGGTAATCGGCGAAAATCCTTTCGAAGACCGGCTTGGCCCGGTCGGGAATCACATAGTCCAGCGTCAGACATGCCCGAAAATAGGAGTGGGGCCACTTACGATTATAGACTGCTGCGAAATCGTGCTTAGTTCCTTGAACGCTGCCGTGCGACGCATTTGCTATCGGACTCGGACCTGACATGCTGTTTTTCCCTTCATCGTTCCATCAAACACAATGCACCATGAGATAGCTATCGGCTAGCCAGCAGCTGCCGCGCATGAGAGACTTCAAAAATCGCGCCAAGCTAAGAAGAGCTGCGCCGGCCCGACAGCTATATTGAGCGCTGGGTAATTGTGCGAGACCGTAGTAGCCGTACTGTCAACGCAGAAAAACCTCCAAGATGGGCCAACGCAACGCGAGGTCGTGTGCCGCGAGGTAGTTTAGCTCGGCGGTGAGCGGCACAGCGGTGGTCATCGATGTGGTCCTGGTCGAGTAGCTCAGCCATTCGGCTTTCGCCCACAGATCCGGGCGGGCGGATTTCCCGCACCCGGCTCTTCCCGAGGGTAACCCGCGTAATATCTGTGTGCGCGCCCAAGTTCGAGTGATGCGCGGAGTTGGCAGGGGGAAGCCCGCCGTCAGGGTCTCGAACTCTGACCAGCCCATGCGCCGGCTTTTCTGGCTGCGCCGTCTCAGACACCGTAGCCATATCCGACGCACTTGCTGATGGAATCCGTTGAACGCTGGGTAGTTGTGCGGCCTGCCGTAGTAGCCGTAGTGTCCACGCAGAACGGCGGCGAACCACCTGTGCTGCGCAGCCATTGGCGCGTGCATGAGCCGCCAGGCATCCTGGCGCAGCGCCGTCAGCTTGCGCGTCAGGCGTTTCCCTTCCGTCTTGTGCTTCACGATGAACCGGCCGTCCCGGGTCCGCCCGCAATAGTGGGTAAAGCCAGAAAGGCGAAGGTCTCGGAACGCCGCTCGCCCCGCCGCTGTCGTGAGAGGGCCGCGAACCGGCCAAACTCGATCAGCCGCGTCTTGTTCTCATGGATTGTCAGGCCAAAGCCGACCAGCCGCGCCTTGAGGACCAACAGCATCTCCTCTGCATCTGCCTTCTTCTCAAAGCCCATGACGAAGTCATCAGCGTAACGCACGATTACAACGCAACCGCGTGCAACGACGACGCATTGGTGAGCCCAAAGATCGAGGACGGAGTGGAGGAAGATATTGGCGAGGAGCGGACTGATGCCCGCCCCTTGCGGGGTACTCTGTCCGTCTCTTGCTTCTCGCCGCTCTCAAGGACGCCAGCCCGCAACTACAGCCCAATGAGCCGTAGGATACGAGGATCAGCGATCCTGTGCGCCACCATCCGCAGCAGCCACTCGTGGTCGACCGAGTCGAAGAAGCTGCGAATGTCGGCATCGAGCACCCAGTTCACACGCTGGGTCATGATCGCTGTATGCAGGGCATCAAGCGCCATGTGGGGGCTCCGCCCCGGCCGAAAGCCGTAGGAGAACCCCGGAAGTCGACCTCGTAGACCAGCAATCAGCACCTCGGCCACCGCGCTTTGGACGATCTTGTCTTCCAGCGCCGGCACCCCGAGAGGCCGTTTACCGCCATCGGCTTTGGGAATGTAGACCCGCCGCACCGGCTGTGCCGGTAGCGCTCGGTGTGGACCCGTCCGCAGAGATCACGGATGTTAGCCGTCAGCCCCTCTTCGTACTTCACCACAGTCATCCCATCGACCCCAGCACTCGCCTGTCGCTTCTGTCGCCGAAACGCCCGGTAAAGGGCTTCTTCGTCGACGTGAGGCAGCAGGGCCGTGAACCGGGTTTGGGCGGCCTGCCTGGCCGCCGCGTTCACCCGCTCGAGGTTCAGCGGCAGCAACCCGGCTCTGTTTCCGGACCTTGGCCCTCCTCGCGCAGGCTCCCCTCAGGCTGGCCCCTTCCCTTCCCTCCACTCGCCTCGTTTCCTTTGACGGCTTCACGGGTACTATGAACCAAGTCCGACTCCCGACCGCAGCTCTGGCAGTACCTTGCTGCTGTCCCCCGCTGGAGACCAATCCAGCGGATCTGGTCGGGCCTCTCGTGTTCCGATGATTACCTCCCATGCGTGATCCGGCCATCGACCCCGACGGAGCGGCATCGTCTCGCGTAACGACGATGCTCATACTGCCTTCGTGAATAGGGAACACACTCGGCCTCCGCGAACTCCACCTTTCGAGGCTCATTCCCGCACCCCGCATGGCTCCTGTCTACACTTCAGACCCCGCGTTGCCGCGACGCCCGCAAGACTCGGTCCCGGGCTGCCCGCTTTGGCTTTGGTCGGATGGGACTTGCAGCCACAAGCAATCATCAGATTGGCATGACGTACTCCCATCAGATGGTGTCGCTCGGCGGTCACGAAGCCGCTCGCGAGCGCGCCGTTAGTAGCGCTGTAGCGATTGAGCGGCGTGTGGGTGGTCATCGGCGCTTTCCGGTTGGTCTGGTTGTTGACGCCAACCCAAGTCGGAAGGACCATCGATGACCGACGACATGATGAACCTGCGCTCGTGGAGAAGACCCCGGATGCCGATGTTCTGCGGGAGATGATCGGCTTTGCCGCCGAGTGGCTGATGGAAATGGGGGTGGGCGGGGCCACCGGCGCCAGCTATGGCGAGAAGAACCCGCTGCGGCTCGCCCAGCGAAATGGCTACCGCGACCGGGACTGGAGACGCGGGCCGGCACGGTCGAGCTGCGCATCCCGAAGCTCAGGAAGGGAAGTTACTTCCAGGGTTTCCTCGAACCGCGCCGCATGGCCGAGAAGGCGCTGACCGCCGTCATCAGCGCCTATGTGCAGGGCATCAAGACGCGCTCGGTCGACGATCTCGTCAAGCCGATGGGGATGGCGGCATCTCCAAGAGCGTGTCGCGGCTGTGCGACCCTAGAGACCTATGCGAATTTTCCACTATGTGAATTTCTGCGCCTTCTCCACAGCCGTGCGCTCCATTGATACGGCGCTGCCAATCCTTTGGGACTCAACCCGCGCCCCATGGGCGATTGCATTATCAGGGCCCGCCGAAGTTTGCACGTCTGCAAGCGCAGCAGACCGCTCAATGAATTAGCGAGATTCATAGACAATTAACAGAAACGTAACGGCTGAAAATCGTTGGCGATGGTATGCTCAATTCATAGTCTCAGGGTCATGAAAAAGCTGATGTCGTTTACCTCGACCAGCCCCCACAGCACGCAACTCCGGAGCCAATAGCCATGGCAAGAAGAGCGCTCATTCTAGTTGAAGGTACAGGGAGCAACGGTCCGTTATACGTCAAGGCATCACGGCGCCTGGGTCTTGAGCCAATTATCCTGTTGGCTGATCTATCTCAGTACAAATCTCTTGCGGCGGAGAGCATCGACGCAATCCGTGTCGATACAGACAATCTCGATGCTATGATCCGCGAATGCTCTCGGCTGCGTGCGATCCATGACATAGTTGGCATTACCAGCGCCGAGGAGTCGTTTTATGCGACAGCTAGCAAGCTCTGCCAGCATTTCGAGCTACCGGGACCGAACGCCGTATCCATCGAGCGATGCTGCGACAAAGTTATTCAACGTCAGCTCCTCGCAGGGGCCGGCGTTCCGATCCCTGCTTATCGCGTTGCAGCGAATGCGACGGACGTAGAACGCTCTGCTGCGGAGATTGGGCTCCCGGTGATTGTTAAACCAGCCGTCGGCACCGGTAGCTGCGGTGTCCGATTATGCCGCAACGTCGATGAGTTAGCCGAACACACGACGTATCTGTTGGGCGGTACGCACATTTGGCTGTCTTTGCCAAAACAACGTAGATGGCAGTCGTCGCCGAGGATACTGGTCGAACAATTCGCACAAGGCCCTCATTATTACGCCCATGCGATAGGATATGAGGTCATTGGGATTGGTGCCGCTGACTTCGGCCCGCCACCGTATTTCGTCTGTCGTGAGTTGACCTTCCCGGCCCCGCTGACTAATGACGAGCATAGGCGTTTCGCCGATGTTTCGCTGAGCTGTTTGCGGGCTCTCGATCTTGGCTGGGGGCCAACGTGCATTGAATTTAGGTGGACGAAGCTTGGTCCAGTCGTCATCGAAGTCAATCCGCGCCTTTCCGGCGCGCCTGATCCTCAACTGGTCCAGCTGGCATACGGTATCGACCTCATCGCCGAGCACATCAAACTTGTCATCGGCGACGAGTGGGATCTGCGCAAGAGGCATTCACACATTGCGGCCGCGCGGTACCTAAATCCCGATTGCGATGGCACCCTCCATTGGATCGATGGAGACAGTCGGGCGGCTTCAGTATCAGGTGTTGCCGAGGTCAAATTGTATGTCGAACCCGAGACGCAGATCGACCGGAAAGGCGATAACCGAGACCATGTCGCACGTGTCATCGCCGCTTCCCCCAGCCGTGCTCAAACCGAGGCGGCACTTCAACGTGCCACCGACTTAATCGGCTGGTCGATAACGCCGTTTCCCACGGCGGACAGCGACAAACAGTGTCCTTGCTTCGGCCAGGGAAAGGTTGCCGACGGGCTCCAATAGCCCGCAAATTCGGGCCTTATATCGTTGCCATTGGAATGTTATACACCGCCTACCGACGGCTCGTCGCTGGCCTCGGCCAGGCGGTTGGTGTCGTTTGGCCGGGAGATATTGGCTGCGAGGCTCCCATTGCTCCGCTCGCCCCCGTCCTCCGCGTGGTGATTTGTTCAATTCAATACAGAACAGATTGAACTCTGTTCCTCATTACATCATTGTGCTGAGCCAGAACGCGTTGATTGCACCTCCATAACCAATCGTGAAAGCTTGGCCGGCGAATGTCGCTCCCAAGAGATGATTTAACGCATCATGTTGGGCTTCCCGACGTGGGCGTCTCTGACTGACCGCCAAAGGTTACCTCCCTTCCCGGCAAGCTGGGCCGCAATCTGACGACTCCAACGTCGTTCTCGATGGCAATTTGGGTTCCAAACGGCTCCGCGAGTTCCTTTAAGACGCTCCAGAATGGCATTTGCCTTGCCGCCAGGTGAGCAGCTGCGGGATGCCTCGGTTGGCAAACCTCTTCGAGTAGCCTGTGTCCTCAACCAACGAATAGGCTAACCTCAAACCGAGGACATTCAGGGAGCACGTCTACGTGATGCTCTGCCTGATCCTAGGCCTGGCAGTGGAGCTTCCGATATCATCGTGCTCTCATGAACGACGGATGATGCCGGTTTGCGCAAGCGGCTGCGGGAACTGGCCGCCGAACGCTGGCGCTACGGCTACCGTCAGCTGCACCTTCTCTTGAAGCGCGAAGGCGGTGAACTGGAAGAAGCTCTATCGCCTTTATCGCGAGGAGCGGCGGACGGTGCGCAAGCGCGGTGGTCGCAAGTGGGCCTTGGGCGCCAGACGCCGATGGCGATACCGCAGGGCGCCCCAGCGCCGGAGCATCGACTTCGTCTCCGAGACGCTGACCGATGGCCGCCTTTTCCGGATCCTGTGCGTCATCGACGACTTCAGCCGGGAGTGCCTGGCCGCGGTCGTCGACAACTCGATCTCGGGTGAGCGTGTCGCCCGGGAACTCGACACGATCGCCGAGCATCGGGGCTACCCCTGCATGTTCGTGTCGGACAACGTCCTAGGCGCGGAAGGAAAGGGAGCCTGCAGCACCTTGGCAATGTCGATCGCTACCATCACCGCGGCTGCGGGTGTAGAATCTGAAGTGGTCATGGTCGGTCTCTCCGGAATGGGTTGTGAACATTCACATTCTAGAGAAACTTTGACTGGCCATGGCCGCCGCCGCTCCTTCATTCCGTAGGTGCTATGGCAGCGAACTGACCAGCAATGCAATCCTTGCCTGGGCCGAATGCAAGCCGCGTCGACTGAATTATATCGCGCCGGGAAAGCCGATGCAGACGGATATTGTAGGACAGCCCCTTCTTATCATTCGGCAGCTTTTTCCAGAGCCTTTCTCGGCCTCGTTCGCCATCGGGAAGTCGCTGCTGCATACGCAGCTTCCGCCTTCCCGAACCCAATCGTTCTTCGGCGCGCTTGGCCGGGATGTTGTAGTCGAAGGCGGTGCCGCGTCTGACTCTGAATGGGCCCGCGGCAATGTAATCAGCGCAAACACCCTAACCATGAGTGGACAAGAAAAAGGTTGGTTCGGCTGGCCGCAGAACGACGAATATGAAGCTTTTCGTGCCCAATGGGCAGATATCGCCACGCTCGATGAGCGCAAGGCATTAGCCCGCAAGATGCAGCGAGTACGGTGGGGCTATGTGCCCGAAGTGTTGTTGGTCAACATGTCACGCCAATAGCGCGTCGCCAGTCGCTCACTGACCTGATCGGCATGCCAGAGCTCGTCCCGATGTGGAACATGCAGAAGGTCGGAGACGCAATGTCGGCCTATATCCTTTGGAGGTCGATCTCGGCCATCGCCGTCATGGCGATAGTTGGGTTCTTTGTTTTCCTAATTCTCAGGCTGGCGCCCGGTGGCAGCCATGATCGCGGGCAAGTTTGCCACTGCGGAGATGATCGCCGGCATCCGCGAGCAGCTGGGATTGAACGATCCCCTGCCGGTTCAGTTCATACATTGGGTGCGGGACATGCTCGGCGGCGATTTCGGCATCTCAATCTTTGCCGGTCGACCGGTTCTCGATCTCATCGCGCAGCGGCTTGAACCGACCCTTTCCCTGTCAATCCTGACATGATCCTGTCGGTGTCGTTCGGGGTCTCTTTCGGTATCTTTGCCGCGTGGCGAACTGGCGGGCTCGTCGACCGCCTCCTGACAGTCTTTTCACATCGGCTATTCGGTTCCGCTCTTTGTCATCGACTATTTCTTCATATACTTCTTCGCCATCAGGACACACTGAATGTCGGTGCGGGGATATCTGCCGATCAATGGTAGCCTCGGGCCATGGTTCGTGTACCTGGTCCTGCCCACCGGCTCTTAGTTTTATCTATATTGCCTTCATCGCCAGGGTTACGCGGGCGAGCAGGTTGTGTTGCAAAGTTTTCTCTGCGTCATAAAGGTCGACACCGGCCGGCTGTCATGCCGCCAGTATGGCGAACTGCTCGGCCAGGGAGGGATTTGGATTCAACGCGTACCTTACTGTCGCTTGCGCATCATGTGAAGAGTTTCGATCCCGAACAGGACGATGCTGGCGGTGGCCGGCGAGTTGAAGCCCAGCATCGGCCGCACACGGAGTTTGATGCGCCGGTGGTCCTGCTCGATGCTGGCGTTCAAGTATCGACTTTTCCTGATCGTGATCGCTTCCAGCCAGCGCCGGGACGATCCTGCAATCGATTTGCCACATCGCAGGAAGTGATGGCTTCGTGATTGGTCTAGGGCCTGTTGAGATTCATCGTGAGTTTATGACGGCGGCAGCGAGCTGGTCGGTTTTGTCAGCTCGCATGGCCATACGCTCGAACTCCTTGAGTTTGCAGAAGAGTTATCGATGAGATGACGCCATTTGTAGAGTTCGAGATTGAGAGGCAGCGGCAAGGCGCGCCTCGGATGCTGCGAGATGACGATCTTGGCTCGCCGCGTTCGTTCAGATCGGCAATGATGGTGTTGCTGTCGAAGGCCTTAGCGGCGATCAGCCCGCCGAAGGCGAGGCCGTCGATGAGCGGCGCGACGCCCACTGTATCGAAGCGATGCCCAGGCAGGAGAACGAAGCGCACGAGATTGGGAGCGCATCGGTGAGCGCAACAATCTTTGTGGTCATGCCGCCTTGGAGCGGCCTATGGCCTGGCTTAAGTCCCCCTTTTGCGCCTTGGCCATGGCGGTGGAACTTGACGATGGTTGCGTCCACCATGGTGTAGCTCCATGTCGGCTGGTCCGAACAGACGCTCGAAAAGCCGAATGAAAACATCGGCTTTGACCCAATCGCGGTATCGTTTGAAGATGGAATTCCAACTTCCGAAAAAGGCTGGAAGGTCACGCCACGGGCTTCCCCGTGCGCACGATCCAAAGCACAGCCTCGATGAAGCGGCGGTTATCGCTGCCACTTCGACCGGGTCGATTGGCTTACCCAAGCAATGCGGTTCCATCTTCGTCCATTGGGCGTCAGTCAGCACAAATCGTTCCATCCAAAGCTTGATTCACAAACAAGCCAAAAGTGGAATCCTGAATCTCCACAGGCCTTAGCTGCCGTCAATGGCCATGCGATCGGGCCGGCCGTGGCGGCCCAGCGCTTTCCTGAAGGAAGCGCTTAGCCGCCAGAAGGCCGGTGACGGCACGCTTGCGGCAGCTCCCCTCGTGCGGCGCATGAGGTGAATGTGCCAAGAATCCCCCCGATCGCGAGAGACGGAGGATCTACATGGGAGCAGACGGCAAAATCGACGTCCATTTGGACGTCCCAACAGCTGGCTACGCAGGCCGGCTCGAGGTTCTGGAAGGTCCATCGGGACGGAGGGTTCGCACTGAGGCCGACAGAGCCCGGATTGCGGCCGAGAGCCTGATGCCGGGGGTACAGGTGGCGCAACGGCCATCCGCAGAGCCAGATCGAGGAACTCATGCCCTGGCGATTCCGGAAAACGTCAAGCCCACATCCATAGGCGATCGGCGAGGCGCTTACAATCAACTTAAGTGCAGTGCGACACCGGGATGGCTATGTGCTCGACGAGCGTCGGCCCGCGCAACACCAGGGCGACCAAGCGCCTGCTGCGCGGCTGCTGAAGAAGCAAGGCGTCGGGCCGAAGCGCATGATCACCGACAAGCTGCGCTCCTATGGAGCAGCCAGACTGTGGCCGTGGTCAGCTGACATCAGCAGCCGCAGGTCTCAACGCGTGTATATGCAGACAACGTGACGTCGCCCTTATACCTTCAGGGGGCGCGCAAGGCGCGCCACTGATTCATTGCTGTCGACATATCCCGCAGATCGAATAGCGTAGACGATAGACGTTGTAGGCGCGCAAATTTCGATGGGTTGAGCCGACAACGACCCCATGGAATGCAGGACGCCTATGAGACCTCCCTGCTTCACTTCATCAAGTATAGAGCAACGAGGTTCAAAAATCCCCGGTGCGGGGGATTCCAGAGCGTCAGACAAGAGAGTTTCCAGCGTCTGGCTGGACTGTCGTTGCCGGTACCTTGGATGCTCCGCTTTTCCTTCGACTAGTCCGAGTGCTATAAGGGCGTTGCGTACCCCAGCTTCATAAATGGCCAGAGCATTGGCAGTCACAATGCCGCCGCCGAATTCAGAGCAAACCAACACCTTACCCTGATTGTGGGCGACGGTATCGAACATTCCAGGTGTTTCGTCATGCTCCCAGATCAATGTCACGGGCAATTTGAAAGCCTCTGCCACTCTGACCATCTTAGCCATCAGATTGGCATCAGCAACAGGATGCATGATGACCGACGGCGCACAATCCCATATCGGTGAGTAGCTGTGCAGATCAAACACAGTGTCTACCATTGGCAACAACACGCGTGAAACCGCATCCGCGATCCGTTCGCTTACTGACCCGTCCGCACGGCCAGGAAACACTCGATTGAGGTTTTTCCCATCGACTGGCGTGTTACGAGTCCAGGCCTTTAGGGCCAGTGGATTAATTTCAGGTGCGATGATCACCGTTCCACAAGTTTGGGATTCAGGCAGCCATTCAACAAGTCGCCGCGCAACGATTGGCCCTTCCAGTTCGTCGCCATGGTTTCCACCAGTGATAAGAAGGCGCGGTCCCTCCCCTTTATTGATACCAATGACCGGAAGCCAAAGTGCTTCGCAGTCGGCGCCTTTGGGGACGACCAGATGACCAGTGCTCACGCCAGGAATATTAATGTCAAATGTAAGATGTGGCATTTCGGTCATGTTCAACCCTCCATAGTGGGTAGCATTTCTCAAACTATTTAGGACCAACTGGTGCAGGCCCTCAGGTTATTTGCCGGTGTTTGACCAAACTTGACGGCGGGCCACCGCGATTTGACAGTTGCACCCCACAGCCGTCGAAATCGGTCGGGCGCGTCTCGTCATTGCCGATCAAATGACCCACCAATGAGCGTTCGACGGGAAGATGCCCGCCATATGCCCCAAGCCGTCTCCAATTTGCGAATATAATGTATCGAAGGGTACCATCGCGTTTTTAGATGGCTACGGCGTGCTTCGCTGAACTCCGCTGCTCCGCCGTTAGATGCAGATGCTCTCTGACGAAATGTGCCGCGAGATGTCCGGCCGAACCATCAACATCCACCACTCCTTTCGGCCATCCTTCAACGGGGCGAATCACTACAAGCCGGCCTTCGAGCGCGGCGTGAAACTGATTGGCGCGACCTTCCATTACGTGGCCACTCATCTCGAGGGGCCGATCATCGAGCAGGAGATCATCCGCGTCACCCAGGCGCAGAGTCTGGAGGATTATGTGAACATAGGCTGAATCGACATTCATTGATCCATAACATTGCGCACTTTGTATACTTCGGAGTCGCAGGGTATCAGCATCCTGCGGGTCGGATTGCAGGGGATAACAGCCTCGTCGTGCCAGTGCGCTCCGGAGAGCAGAACCCATAAGACGCCGTTCACAAACAGCCTCTTGTCCCGACCGCTGCCCCCGCGATCACCAGCCTTGCCGTGCAACAGACTTTAATAGGCTGCCATTGCTCGCTGCTCAGTTCATATCGCCGTGGCATCCATCGCTCTCCAGACCGAATCTGGAACCCATCATGTTGCTGGGCTTTTGACGAATGGATGTTGAACGCCATGTTCCCTGGTAGCCGGACGCGCGTCGACGGCGTCGTGCCGATGGTCCGGTTTGATGGTGCCGACGGGGGTCCCGCTCATCGATCCAGCTTGTTGCATGGCGTCGGTCTACAGGGTGTTGCCGGCGCGCGTGGCGGCCGGTGCTGATGTTCCGTGTTCCTGATGCGTTCGGCGCGGTCATGACGTCTCGTTCCAGGATCGACGAGGAGGCGCTTCTCCACACCGCCAGTGCCCCGGGTGATCATCTGACCGCGGCAACAGGGGCATCGCCGTGCTTCCGAGATGGCGGCATCACCATCGGCGGCGTGAGACAGGGCTCCTGCTGGCACGTCGAGCTGCCTGTGTCACACTTTAAGCTTTGTGCGCCATGGCCGTTTGCGAGGAAGCCGTAATGAAGGATGCGGTGAAACCCAACCGCAGGGTTTGCAGCAGAAAGCGCCGGATGAACTCGTGAAGTCGAGCTTCATGACCTTTGCCTTGCCGCGATGACGACTGCGACGCGATGGGTGTAACGGCCGAGAGAGTCAATACCTGTTGCGGCCCGCCGAACGGCGGCTTGGCGTAGATGGCCCATTCAACACGCCCGAGGCTGGCAAGCCGGTGCCTGAAGGCAACGGGCCTGCCAGATGCGCGAGGTCGCCGACGAAGCTCAGCCGACTTGCGTCATAGCCGGCCTGCAGGTGCTCCATGAAGAGCCGCCGAAAAGCCACGACAGGACGCGCACCGGCAGGGAAACCCCGGCCGGCGAGCGATCCAATGTGTGCCGTCGGGCGAAAGGCCACCGCCCGGCACGATGCAGTGGATGTGCGGAGGGTAGTGCAGGTTCTGGCCCCAGCTGTGCAGCACCGCGACGAGACCCATCTCGGCTCCCAGATGTTTGGGATCGGCGCCGAACGTGCGCAGCATCTCGGCCCCGGTTTTGAACAGGATCGTGTAGATTGCCGCTTTGTTCTGGAACGGCCGAACTCCTGCCGGTTAGCGAGAGGGCATATGCTTCTCGAACCAGCCCACCACCCGCGCGGCATAATCCAAGATCGCGGGGAAACTCTGTACGCCGTGCCCCTCTTGGGGATAGACCACGACGGCGGTGTCAACGCCATATTGGCGCAGTGCTGAATAGAACTCGAGCGCTTGGCTTGGAGGTGTGCAGGCGTCAAGTGCTCCGGCAATGTTCAGTGTGGGTGTTTTGACCTTCCGCGCGTGCATCACCGGACTTCTAAGACTGTATTTCCCGCCGGGATTATCAAATCTGTCACCTAGAAAAATTTCTTTGAAATCTGGAATGTTAGAGGTCAGGTGGCAACTGATATGATTATTTGAGGGCGCTACAGACACGGCAGCAGCAAATCTTTGATCTTGTGTGACTAGCCAGGATGTCATGAAGCCACCGTAGCTTCCTCCCATCACCCCGATGCGAGCACTATCTACGATCTTCTCCTTGACCAAGTGGTCGAGGCCAGCCAGCAGATCGAGCGTGTCGCGCCCCCCGTAGTCCCCTTTAACCGGACGGACAAAGTCTTGGCCCCGACCGGAACTCCCTCTCGGGTTGGGTTGAAAGATAGCGTAGCCATTTTTCAACAGCAAAAGGTTTGTTAGGCCGTGGCTGGTTCGGCCGAGCCATTGACGGTGCCAGTGGGAAACGGGTCCTCCATGGACATGCATTATGACTGGGAACGGGCCGTTTCCCTTCGGCAAAAGAAGCCAACCTTGGATATCAAGGCCGTCCGGTGCCGACCAATGAATCGGATCAACTCTCCGAACCCATTTTTTCACGGTTTCTCCAAGGGCTGCATCAATTAACTCAGTCTTGGTTAGTTTGCGACCTTTGGAACACGCTACGAAAGGAGCTACACGATAGTCTTCGAGGATGAAAGCGCAACGTCGGCTCTCATTTCCGATGGGAAGAGGCCGAACAAAGCCGCCACCCGAGCCGAACTTACCGCTTGACCAGATTTCGGTCTGTTGCCGGCTAACGCTATTGTACTCTAATGCAGCCGTTTCGAAGCCACGGTGAAAACCAAGCACAATTTGATCACGGTTTCGCCAGCGAACTGATGTGACATCACCTTTGTCTATCCAAACGCGATCAACGTCTCCGCTCACGGGGTCGACGAGCAACAGTTGTCCAGCGACCCTTCCGCGGTCACTGCAAATAGCCTCCACAACCGCAATATTTGTGCCGCTCGGATTACAGCAGAGTAAACCAAGCTGGTCGGTAGGCTGATAACGCAGGCGCACACTGCCGTTTTCAACATCAATGAGATACAGGGCTGCCCCATACCAGCCGCCTTCGTCCACACGTTTAGAGGCCACTGCCGCCACAGTGCCGGTTCCGCACCAATCTGCCTCCCAGATGTTTAGCTCTGCGGTCGGAATTCGTCTCGTTGTGCGCAATTCCAAGTCATGTATCCATAGGCTACGTCGCCGAAACTCGTCTTTTGTACTACGAACGTCTGGCATCCAAGGTAAAGGATGTTCGTCTTGTCTTTTGCTCGCGACTGCGCCCTTTCCGCTGGAGATATCTGCTCCGTGACCAGCCACACCGAGCAGGATACGTTTGTCATTTCGGGACCAATGTAGATACTCGATCCATCCATCTACAGCCGCTGCGGCATGTACCTGCTTCTTAGCGACATCGTAGAGTTGAAGTTTGAAATTGCCCGTCCCGATCGGGGCTGAGAGAAAAGCGAGGGTCAAGCCGTCTGGGGAAAATTTACATTCAAGATCGATTGTTGATGCAGTCGTAACGGGCTCCAACCCGCCTACTTCGATGTCCGTCATAAAGAGCTTCGAGGGCATTCGCCCCTCCAAACTCTCCGCCATAGTGCCGATCACGGCCGCAGTCCGGCCATTCTTAGCGACATCCACGTCGAGGACATCCACCAGTAAACCCGATCCAGGTTTGTAGATGGCGTGAGCTATCTTTTCTGCGTCTTGAAACAACGGGCTGTCGCGCAAATCGACGTTTAACGAGTTCATTCTATCGCCCCTTGTACGTGCAACTTAGACCGGAAACTCTTACTTACCGCCCTCACACCTGAGATCTTAACGGCCGAACGAACTAACTGTGTGGCATAATCTTTTATAAGCGACGGCCACGTGCGCCGCTGGATGCTTAAGACGAGTCCCCCGTTTCACTGCCTCGTCATTGAGCATTCGCGTTCAGTCTCACAATTGCCGATCCAGTCACACAAAAAAGTAATCGCCCAAACTATAGAAACATCCAACCACGCGTCGCAAGAAGTCGCTCGGCTTCCCGGCGGCCTGCGTCGCTCCGAATCGTCGGTCTCGATGTCGCGACCCGGCCATCCTGCTCCTTGGGGTGCGACGAAGTTCGCAACGACAAGAGCGGCGGCAATGGCTAAATCGAGTTTTTCTAGCCCTGATTGGGGTGTTCAAGATGCCCTGTGCTCACGCCCGGCGTATAGAGATCAAATGCAAGATGTGGAACTTTGTTCATATCCGACAAGGTGACCTAGCGAAAGTTTGGTTTCACTTCTCTCAAAGTATGCGCCAAGCTGCTCGTATGCCAATATAATGTCGCGGTCGGTTCCATCGCATTTTTAGATGGCAGCGCAGGCTTGTTGGCACCACCTATGGCAAGGTTCCTGACGTGTGGCGCGACCTCAAGAAAGCGGAGAGCCTCTTCACGGAGGGGCTAGCCTGACTATCTCACCAAAGAAGTGCGTCGGCCCGAGAAGCTGATAGACTGCTTTCGCAAGCAGTTATCAGATTCGGGAACGTGATCCGATGAAGACACTTGCACTTCCTGGTTGCGACGGCCACAAAGGTGTGGCTGGTTTCGACCGGCGAAGCCATTACCTCAGACGCCGGCCTTGCTTCTGCGTCACGTTGGTCGGCCACAAAGCCGAATCCGCAAAGGCGGAGCGCCTACACGCTATGGTGCTGAGCTTGCCGCCGTGGATGTTCGGAACGAAAGCTTGTAAATGAGCCGCTTGATTGGCTAGAATGGTGCTGAGCCTGCCGCCGTGGATGTTCGGAACGAGAGCTTGTAAATGAGCCGCTTGATTCGCTCATGGTCCCAGAAAGTAGTCCTTTCCCAGGTCCAACGCCTCGTGAGCCGGTCGATCCAAGCTGAGCTGGAGCCGAGGCTCCGCGAAATGCTCGGCCTAATCAGCAACAAGGTTGAGGCAAACTGTTGTCTAGCCCCCTTCTCTCACCTTCTGTGCGTTGGCTGGCATCCGGCCTATAATCTCAACTTGCGCGATTTGGAAGAGATGATGGCCGAGCGCGGCCTGAACCTCGACCATTCGACAGTGCATCGTGGGGTCGTGCACTTCTCGCTTGAGCTGCTGGACCGATTCAACCAACGCAAGCGGCTGGACGAAACCTACGTGAGCGTCGTCCCGGATGGTCCGGGGTGCAAACGTTCGGAATGCATTTAAGAAAGGAGGGCTTCCGAACGCACGAGCCCAAGCGGCGATTACCTGTGGTCAAAACTGGCAGGGTGACATAGCCGGCGGGCAAAAGGATGCCGTTACGCCGAGAGGGTTCACGAGGCTTCAGTATTGGAAGGTTGAGAAACACAACCGGTTCACCTGCGTCTGAGGCTGAATCGTCGTCTCGGTGTCAGAAGCGGAAGGAAGTTCGTCACCTGCTTGAACTTCCGCAAAGGCGGCGCTCGGTTCGCCAATGTGGATTCAATGACGTTCTTGAGACGGCGTGTGTCCGAAATGCTCAGTGTACGAGGCCGAGAAATAGGAACTCGAGCAGAACCCGGTCGCGATCGCGATATCAACATTTGCAAGACTAGTGTGCAGCAGCATATCCCGGGCGTGTTCGAGCCGAAGGATCTTGTAGTAGCGGGCGGGCGGGTAACCCGTATGCCGCTGAAAAAGACGTTCGAGATTCCTGACGCTCAGTCCGAAGGTGCGGGCGATTGAACCGGTGCTCAAAGGTTTCTCGAAGTTGCGCAGCATAAGTCCGACGGCCTGCGCCAGCTGCGGAGGCAGCGTGTCGAGGCGGACCGAGCTGCCCGATCGCTGTTCAACATTGCCGGTCCTGATACGCTCAACCTGAAATTGGTTGGCGATGGACCGTGCCAGAACCGCGCCGTGTTCCTGCGTGATGATGTGCAGGATCATGTCGAGAGAAGCGGTCCCGCCAGCGCACGTGTACCTGTTCTTATCGATGACGTAGAGCTGATTGCTCAGTTCAATAAAGGGGAATTCCTCACGGAAACCCGGCTGCCCTTCCCAGTGGAGGGTGCATCGCGCATCGGTCAGCAGCCCTGCGCGGCCAAGAAAAACGGTACCCATGGACAGCGCGCCCATATGGCACCCTTCGCGTGCCCGCCTTTTCAACACGACATTTAACCTGGTCTGGTCTTTCGCGACGAACGTCATGCCTGCGCAGACCAACAGATAATCGGGTGCATCAGAAGTGCCGAAGCGCTCGTTCACATTTACGGAGATTCCGTTGGAGGCATAGGCTACTGACCCATCTTCCGAAGAGAAGCGCCAGCTATAGGCCTCGAATCCGAGAAGTCGATTGGCCGCCCTCAGCGGCTCAATCGCGCAGGTCACCGACATCATGGAGAACAAATCGAGTAGCAAGAACTCGATGCAATCAGGTCGTTTTTCGTCGCCGCCAAGATTCATAGATGTGGCCACTCCTCCCGGCTTTGCCCAAGCTGATATCGATAATTCTTGCTATACGAGTCAACAGCTCAATAGAGTTTGCCGTAACTGCCGTTGATGGCGGGAGTGCGAACTACAGACATCGCAGCGCTTCAATCACAGAAATGAAGCTATAACTTTCGGTAACGAGACCCTGTCCGTTTCGGATGGCGTCGCGCCGCCGTTCGGCGGCTCTGCGCTCCGCTGCGCCGATGTCGGCATCCCTTTCCAATAGCCAGTTTGGTAACTCGGATCGACTTCCTTGACCGGCACGCCTGTGTGTTGGGGGGCAGGTTGACGGACTACTCGCGGGCGCAACACACGGCCCGGATTGTACTCGGTGCGCTTGTCGTTGCCAGAGACGGTAAAATCAGGTCTCGCGACACGGCCGCTCGGCGAATAGGCGACGGCCGTGACGATTCGGTCGAGCGCGGCATCCTCTTCCTTCGGCCGATGTTCTACCTCTTGTGGCAGTCGCTCTGGCACGGCGAGCCTAGTGATGCCGCAATCGTTTATGGCATCTAGGACGGTGCGGGGACCATCCGGCAGTATCTTCTCGCGCCGCTGAGGCCAGAAGTCGAACGCTGCATGGGCGCCATACCCCTTCCCCGAATGCAAGGCATAGATTTCCGGGTAGATTTTGCGCTCAACTCGACGACTGGGCTTTATATCATAAAAAGATGTGATCGCGATCTGTATCAAATACGTCGCACCGAGGCCGCCGAGCGGACTGTCGATCACCAATCCAAATCGGTCATGTGCATTCCAGGCCGGGAAGATGTCCGAGATCGAGCCTTTTCGGCCACCGACCTCGAGGTCAAACATTTCGCATTTCAGAAGCGCTACGACGTGCATGTCTTGTTCTCCTCCGCTCCCATGGTGCTGAAGGCACCAGCTGGCGGCTTATCCACCGGAACTCACAAATTTAAGCCTTTCTAGCCAAGGCCCAGGCTTGGGCATCAGCGGCGCGAGCTGCGTCCGTCAAATCAGACGATAGAAATTGTCTCCTTGGTGATCTGGGACGTCCGGCCAAGGCTCTGCTGCGTTCAAATCCGGAGCTTGAGTTATAACCCATGCTCAGACGGCGACTTCCAGATCGAAGGAGACTCTGTTAGCTTTCCGGTAGCCATGGCTTGCAGGATATCTTGCACTGTGCCCGCCATCATGAACCGATCGGAATGCCTGTCTAACCGGCGCCTGAAATGGGCCGCGCAACGCAGGGCATCCTCCCGAGGCATCACGTCGTAGCCGGTATTAATAGCAACATTGACTAACGCCTTCCTGGCGCCAACCGTAGAAGACGATGAGGCCTATGTCGGCGAAAGGTGATAGCCCAGCGTGACCGTCTCAGATAACGGCCTCCCTCGACAGCCGAGAGACCCGCTCGTCAAACCGGTCTTATGGATCGTAGGCTGTTGAATCCTGGGCGCTTCTGCCAGCATCGCGGAAAGTCAGAGCTTTGGATCTTTCAGGCACACTTGCGAGACCGTGCGGCGCGAGTATTTTGAAAAATCTCCTACATAGCATCCGGATTCCAAGCCCCTCTCTTACGCCGATCAGCTCCAAGGATAAGGGCTGTTCGAGGTCGGGTGCAGCTCACCCGTTTCGTAGCGGCCAAGCCGGAAAGGTTTTAGCAGGCGAGATTCTCGGCCTAGGACCTCTTCAGCAACAAGCGCACCCACGCCGATCATTTTGTAACCGTGATTTGAGTCGGCGATCATGTAGACGTTCTCTCGAAATGCTTCGAAGACCGGGAAGTTGTCCGGCGTGAAGCAACCGATACCACCCGACGGCTCGCGATGGAACTTGTCCATCATGTCTTCAAACCGTTTGTTGCAGTGAGCCAGCGCCGATACCCACATATGGGCGAATTCTTTGCTAGCGATGAATTCCGGCGAGGAGGGTCCGTAAGGATCGATCTGAACCTCGTCCACCGCCTTATCGACCTTGTAAGGCATTGCACCACCTTGGATGCCGCCGAAATTGAAGTCGGGCTTGTAGTAGATACCCCACATCTTGTCGGTGATCAGACTTCGGTCGACGATGGAGTAAAGGGGCGCGTCCGTGTCGACGTGGATAACCGGCGGCATCGTGCCATCGTTGGTTCTGAAGGTGCTCGGGTCGACCCCGAGTACGCCTTCCTCAAGCTGCCAAAAACGCCACATGGGGATACCGACATGGAGCTGGCCATTCTTGCCCTTGATCGTGACAGTCTGCGGCAGCTCCGCCATGCGCCAAAAATCGCGGACCCACGGGCCGGCGCCCACAATGAGATAATCGCATGTGATGTGGCCCTGATCGGTGTCGATCCCGGTCACGGCCGAGCTTGATCCGTTCGCGAAGGTCATTCCGGTCACGGTCACCCCAGTCAGGATACGGACACCCTCGCTTTCTGCCTTCTTAGCCAGCGCGTAGATCGCCGCCGCGTTATGGGCGTAGCCGCCCTTCTTTTCGTGAAGGACGGAGGTGATGTTCTTTGCCTGCCAATCCGAAAACATGTCCTTCATGTAGGCGTCGCACTCAGCTTTGCCTTCAACAAAGACCGAGGTATAGCCGATCGCCCTTTGCTGCTCGTAGATACTGCGAACGTCTTCATGCATCAATTCCGAGCTAATCTGCATGTAGCCGACTGGATTGTACTGATAGGCAGCGGCGTCGCTCTCCCAAACGCTAACTGAGTGTGCCATGAGCTCGCGCATCGCGGGCTGAAAGTAATTGTTGCGAACAACGCCGCAGGCAATGCCAGATGCACCCGCGGCGATTCCACTCTTGTCGATCACTAGGATGTCCGTGCCTGACCCTTTGCGGGCTATCTTGAGGGCCAGAGCAAGATGATATGCGGTCGAAAGGCCATGAATGCCAGCGCCGATGATCACGTAAAGCGACGAATTCGGAAAGGCCATGGATTACCCCTTGTTGGCTTTGTTCAATATCCAGTATCTCCTATCTTGAGAGGATTAGTTTTGGAATTTCGTCAAGAGCGTCGGTAAAAACGGCAGGCAACTTGTCCGAGTTGGTTGACGATCGCTTCTCCAACAGCTCGGCCTGAGCCATAAGAGAGCCAGCGGGCAAGCGAGCATCGCCAACCAGTCGAGCAAGGGCGGATTGTGGATGCGTGGACCGGTCGCCGCTTCTTCGATACGGCATCGATGCGCTTATCGCTGAGACTTCAACGAATATCGTGCTTACCAACCGTACAGCCGCCGCGTACTGGCGAATGAGGGCAAAACGGATCCCTCTCATCCAGCGGCACCGGCCCGGCACCGGAGTTTGCCCGCCGACCCGGCTATACCGTTCATATGATGGTTCAGGCATGGAAGGGGCTTTCACTGGCCGGCGCCAGCGCGGCGGCAAACGGTATCGCCTCATGCATGGAAGCCGGCTCCGCTAAGGCAGCGGCGTTTACTTGAATTGTCAGCCCTCAAGGCGGAAGCGGCAACCTTCAGCGCGGTCGAGGGCAATTTCATCGCTCTCCCACGCAAACCGCTCTGGACCAACTCCGGCGCAAGGCTATCACCGACTATCGGAGTGATGTACATCGCAAGGACGTGTGTGAAGGCTACGGGCATGTCGAGCTTGCCAGGCGCTATACAACGAGATTCGAAAGCAAGGTCTGGAAACCATACCCAGCAGGTGTAGCTTTTTCCTGCTTCCGGCTTTTTCGATGCATGCGTTTTCCTCCGCGATCGAAGGTAAGCGATGCGCTGAGCCAGCTCTCCCGAAACGAACCGCTGGCGATCACAGCCAAAGAAAGCGAGTTTCGGCGATCGCAGTGTTAACGCATCAATAGCCTGTCCAATGTCTGAAGTTTGCCGGCGAACTTCCGATCAGCGCTCCCTCTCCCCGTCGGCGAGCAATGGCGCAGACGGCAAGGCCGATCCGTTCCACCGTGTCGATCGCCGGCAAAACAACAGATCCCCGCTCCCGAAAGGTGGCGACAATAGAATTCGCTCTCGCCACACCGTCGTTGGCATCGTGGCTGCCGAATTGCAGCCAACAGCGCTGCGTTTCCGAGCCCCTGCGGGACCGGATCGTCGAGCTTCCCCTGGATAAGCCGGAGCTGTCGCCGCGCGAAGTGGCGGTAACGTTCGCCGACACAGAAAGCTATTTTGTCTCGGAAGCTACTTGTCTATCGCCTGCTCAAGGCCAACGACCTGCGCATGCCAGAGCGATCCAGCGCACGATTGCGGCGCCAGGCAGGGCGGTATGAGTATCGCCGCGACGGATAACGAAACAGCTTTATTTGCTCAAGGGCATGGCGGCGAGCGCCGCAAGGGCTTTAAGGTCAGTTACGTAGACCTCTCCTTGGGGATCATGGACTGCGCCGGCACGACGCGCAGGCGCTCACTTTCGCCAAATGCTCTCCCAGCCATTCAGCTGCAGAATGCAATCAATTGTCCAACATCCTAGAAGAGCGCCCTGCCGATCGGGAGGTAAACCGGCAGGGCGCGCCGCGGGAGCTCGGTGGGAGGGACCCAACGGCAGCGGCGAAGTGGTGGAGAAAGGCTTATCGCCAACCACGTAGTCCAGCAGCTCTCCTGCTAGAACTGCCTGGACGGTTTCTCATCTGTGCGGCCAGGATCATATCGCGCCCTCTGCCTTCAGCGCGCGATAGGTGGTGTCAACTGATTTCGCCGTCGCGTCGACGATGATGTCGATCTCATCTCGGGTGATGATCAGCGGTGGGGCGTAGCCCAGGATGTCGCCGTGTGGCATAGCCCGGCCGATGACACCATTCTCAAGCAGAGCAGCGGCGACACGCGGGCCGACCTGAAGTTCGGGCTCAAACGGCAAGCGCGCTTTGGGATCTCGCATGAACTCCACGGCGGATAGAATTCCGACGCCGCGAACCTCGCCGACAATAGGGTGCCCCTCCAATTCGGCTTTCATACGGGAAAGCCAATAGGGTCCGACATCCTGGACGTGTTCCAATATGTTTCTTTCCTTAAGGACTTGAATGTTGGCGAGTGCGGCCGCCGCGCAAAGCGTGTGCCCAGAATATGTCCAGCCATGGCCCAGAGGGCCGTGCTTCTCAGTTCCTTGTTCCAAAACCGACCAGACGCGGTCGCCGATAATGGAACCTGAGATGGGCAGGTAGGCGGAACTCAAACCCTTTGCGATGGTCACAAAATCCGGTCGCATACCATAGAGGTGAGAGCCGAACTTCTCGCCGGTCCGCGCGAAGCCGCAGACCACTTCATCCGCGATAAGCAAGATGTCATATTTGTCGAGCACCCGCTGAATTGCCGCCCAATACCCCTTTGGAGGCGGAACGATGCCGCCGGTCCCGAGTACTGGCTCCGCGATAAAGCCCGCAACCGTCTCCGGGCCTTCGGCAAGGATAAGGGCTTCAAGTTCATCGGCACAGCGCTTGGAAAAAGCTTCCTCACTTTCGCCGTCACGTGCCTGACGATAGTGGTGCGGCGTCGTTGTGTGCCGCACCAGATCCAGGGGAAGGTCGAAGAAATTATGAAAGAACGGAAGGCCTGTGAGGCTGCCGGTTACCAGCCCGGAGCCGTGATACCCACGGTTTCGCGAGATAATCTTCTTCTTTTCAGGATGGCCGAGGATGTTGTTGTAGTACCAAACAAGCTTGATGTTGGTTTCGTTGGCGTCTGAACCCGAAAGGCCGAAATAGACCCTTCGCATATTCTGTCCGAAATATTCGACCACGGCCTCCGCCAAACGGGCAACGGGCTCTGTGCCTTGGCTGGCATAGACATGGGCGAACGGCAGGTCATGTGCTTGCTTGGCAATGGCGTCGGCGATCTCAGTGCATCCATATCCCATATTGACGCAGTAGAGCCCGCCGAAGCCGTCTAGACTTTTCCGACCCTCTGTGTCCCAGATGTAGACGCCTTCTGCCCCGGCCATGATCCGGTTAGCCGTCTCGCCGCTACTGTGCTTTGCCAAGTGCGTGGAAGGATGAAATACGAAATTCCGATCCTTCTCCTGGATTTGGTTGGTTCCCAGATTGGTCAGGCTCATTGCCGTTCTCCCGTTGATCGCCCGGCGGAGAACACTTAGCCTGCCGCTCGTCACGGAATGATCATACCTACGGAAACACCTTACGTTCTACGGCAATGCGGGCCCGCGGCCGACGAATCCACGGAACTTGCGTCAATCCCAGTGAAAAACACGGGCCCCAGAAACGGCTGTGTCGCGAACGCGGACAGACGGTACAGAAAGGATGGTCCCTCGGGCCTTATGCCGAGGATCGCCAACTGACCGGCGATCGACGGGCTGGATTGAAGGGATAGCGGATAGCGCGCCCGTCGTTTGCACATCATGTGAACCATCTCGATGCCGGACAGGATGTTTTCGGCGGTCGTCTCCGACTTTAAGCCGAGCATAGACCTGATGCGGTGCTAGAGCGGGATGAATTTAGGTTGGGCATAGCCTGCCTCTGTGAAGTAATTTCGGCATTCGGTTGACGTGACGGTGCCGAGGATTTGGCCGATG
>NZ_JAMYQF010000078.1:0-22789 GCF_040320745.1 Mesorhizobium sp. M0621
CATGCTGACCTCCTTGCCCAGCATGAAGGTTGAATCAGATTTGCACGCCTAAGGGAATCCCAAGCCGATTCAGTCTCATTTCATCCCGCTCTAGAAAGTTCGAAAAGCTTCCAGGAACCCCAGCGCGCGCCCTGCCGGGACCTGGCCGAGAATGATGGCGGAGCCGGCAGCAACGAAATTGATGGCCACGCCGGAGACAATCTGGTCGCCCCAATGGGTGAGCGAGGCGAAACTGTGCACCAGCGCGAACAATGACGTCGGTGAACCGCGGCCGCCCAGGCGCCGCAACCGCGAGGCAGGCAAGCAGCAACGGCCCGGAGAACACCAGTTGCTCGGCGGCGATGGTGCGGGTCGCATCCTGCACCGCCATGATGACAGCGCCCGCCGAAGCGAGCATCGCGAGCAATCGGACAGCAGGTACAGCATTCAACTCTCGAAGGCCCGTCGACATTCGACAAGTAACCTAGGAGGCGGCGCGAGCGCTGGCGCTGTACGACCGACGAAGCGGCTCTCAATCCGGGGCGAAGCCGTTCTTGATCCGTGTGAGGCGGCTTTCGCCTTCCTCCGGGCCGAAGCAGCTTTCGAAATCATTGCATTCCCGGCAACTGGGAGCGCTGCACAGCGAAAAACCTTCGGCCTCGCAGAGCTTGCGGTAAAAGTATTTTTTCCATTTCATGTTTTGGGTGTTGCCGGCCGCCAGCGTCGGAAAATGCGAGGCGAGCAGGCGGCCGAGGTCGGTTCGATCAAAAAGGCCAAGGTCCTGCCAGAGGTGGTCATTGTGCATGGCACGCCGGGCGATGATCCTGGCGAAGCGGGCGCTCGTCGGGTCGCCAGGTCGGGCATGCGCCAGCAGCAGTCCATGCAGAAGTTCTTCCTCCGGATCCGGCTCGGGCTCGCTCACCTCTTTCAAGGCAAACGCGTTGATAGGAAAAGCAGGGAAACAGCGGACCAGGACATAGCGCAACTCGGCGCGCGAAAGTCCGGTTGCCTCCGTCGCCGTCGCCTCGCCGGCTTGGATCTCCTCGAGCGCACGTGAAAGCACACAGGCAAGCACATGCTGGTCGAACCTCCTCTCCAGCTCAATGTGCGGCCATTGGCCGGTGCTGAGCCGGGCATAATGTTGGGCAAATATGGTGCGTTCTCCTGCTTTCGTCCTATCAAATCATGCAGAGACCCGGCCTGCCGCAACATGGGTCGGGCATTTCTTCGGTATGGCACTCCGGGTCGCCTCGTGTCGAGTAGTTCGGCAATTCTCGTCTGGTCCATCGGCTCTGACGCAAATTCTGTGATTGGAAGAGGTGTTCGCGAACCCCTGCCCTGCCCATTTGCGCCTCACGGGGAACACTGGCGCCGGAAATGCCCCCGCAGAGTTGGACGTGGACCGTGCAGGACAAACGGCGCGTGCTGAGTGCGGCCACATGGTCGGCCCCATTCAAGCCCGCCAGACTCACGGTTGAATGACGTCTGATTCAGAGCGTCAGAGAGTGAGTTCCAGCGCACGTTCAGGACAGGATCGCGCGCCTCGCGATGCAGGCAGCTCCTCCCCTTCCGCAACTTCAATGTCACCGGGCAGGATGTAGCCCTCGTCATCAAGCTTGAAGATGTCCGGCGCTTGCGCCGCGCATCGCGCGTGACCCTGGCATTTGGCCTTTTGGACGATGATGCGCATGGCGCTGCCTCCATTGTCTGTGCCCCGGCTCGGGGCGGGCCTAAGACCAGTCCAGGATCAAATTTTCGATCCCGAACACATGGCCGCCAGAAGTTATCGGTGCCGTACCCTGCTTGATCCTGAAAGCCGCGATGCGCGCCAGCCACTCCTCCAGGCCAATGACAATCTCCCGCCGGGCAAGGTGTGAGCCAAGGCAACGGTGGGGACCATAGCCAAACGCTGCGTGGCGGTTGTCCTCCCGCTCCAAATCAATCGTGTTGGGGCATTCGAATTCCGCCGGGTCACGATTGGCAATCATCGTGGCGCAGGAAACATAGTCCCCCTTCCGGATCGGCGCGCCTTCGAAGTCGATATCTTTCGTGGCCACGCGGATCAACTGAATGGGCGGATAGGCCCGCAGCAATTCTTCGGTTGCGAGCGGGATGCGGTCCGGTTCGCTCCGCAGCAATTGCTGATCTTTAAGGTTGCGTGCGAGGTACGCCAAGTCAAAGCCTATAGATGCTGCGACCGTGTCGAGCCCAGCGACGAAGACAAGCACGCCGATGCCGCGGACTTGGGTGTCCGTCAGCCGGCGGCCCTCGACCTGTGCCTGCACGATAAAGGTCATGAAATCGTCAACCGCCTCATCGCGGCGCATGGCTGCAAGTTCGTCGATGAATGCCAGGATCGTCCGGGCAGCCACAGGTCGTTCCTTATCGTCGCCGTGGAGCAGATCTTTCCCCCAGCCGACGAATGTATCGAGTCGGTCATCAGGCAACCCCAGAAAGCGAAGAAAGGCGCTCACCGCGAAAGGAAAGGCAAAATCCTTCATCACGTCGCAGCTTGTGCCCGACGCGGCGATCCTTTCGATCAGCTCGACCGCCCGTTCGCGGACAGCCGGTTCCAAAGCCAACACCCGCTTTGGCGAAAGCAGCGGATTGAGCAGTGAGCGAAAGACGCTATGGGCCGGTGGATCAAGCTCAAGCGGGATCGTCGGCCAGTTTTCACCCAGTATGGAGGAGAAGATGCTGCGATGGCTGGAAAAAGTCTCTGCGTCCTGCAGCACCTTCCGCTGGTCCGCGGCACGGGTGATGACCCAGGTACCCCGGCCATCTTGCGTGTTGTAGCGGGAGTAAAAGATCGGAGGCCCGTCATGTACGCAAGCGACAGCTGCGTGTGGATCCCCGTTGGGCGTTGGTGGCATCCCTGGCGATGTAAACAGGCTGAAGTCCCTCACCATTTCGGGCGGGACATGATCTGGAACGGGGTTAGTCGCCATTTTGTTTTCTCTACATTGGCGTTCATGGCTCGATTGAGATTGCACCGCTGTTCATAAAGTCGATTCCAGCATGGGCACGTCTCTTGTCGGGCGCCTTCTAGATTCTGTCGCCTGATACAGCCCACCTGCACCAGCGCGGATGAGATGGGTTGTGAAGTCGATCAGAAGGGGCATCTCCGCCGCGCTCCGGTCATGAAGCAAAGCCGCCGCTTATCCCCGTTAGGGTTGAGAGACTGGTCAATCACCTCTGCCCTGCTGATCAAATTGTCGAAGCAAGTCGCGTGCCGGATAGGGGTACCCATGGCGCTGCACCAAGCAATGCCAGCCTGCGCTGGGCCCGCCGCTGATGATCACCTGTCCATCATTCTTATGACAACGTCCGACAATCGACATCCGTGGTCGGTTTTGTCGAGCCCGCGACATCGGGCTGTTCGGCTTGGCTGTTGCTGCACAGCCTGCCGGTCGACGAGCGAGTAGATCGCTCGCACGGCCCGGATTGAGCAACGACGCGATCCAGCGCAAGGATCGGGTGCGGTCCGAGAAGACCCGACGGCGGTTGCGCGAGATGATCGGAAATATCAAAAAGGTCAAGCCGCGCTTCGGTTCGGCGCTGATGGCGTATGCGTTTTATCGCAGGCGCTGCAAGGCTTTTAGGTCAAGACGGCGATGCACTCGTGCGCACCGGTCCGGCCGGCGACCAGCTTGACTGTATAGATGCGGTCCATTCCGGCGTGCATCACCTGACCATGCGCATGCGCTACGACGGCAGTCCTTTCCGCTCATGGACCTAAATTTGCTCGCGAGCCGCTGTCGGAACGTGGTGCCGAGTCCTATGGCGGCCGGTTCAATCCGAGGACCTGTCGGCAGTCAACACACCCCTGGAGGTCGGACCGGGAACGCGTGGCAGACTCTCGGCCAGAAACCGCCAGTCGCTGCCCTCGCGTTCGCCTTCCTTGCGCGTGCCGAAGAACTGGATGATCATCTTGCCGTCCGCGCCATAGGCTTCAATGGACGTAACGTGACCATCCCTCGTCGGCTTGCGCACGGCCCAGACCTCGCGGATGCGATGGGTCCTAAGATGCAGATGGAAGGTCTCTTCGAGCACATTGATCCGCGGCCCGATCTGCTTGACCGACCTGATCGGGCCGGAATGGATCTGAATGCAACCACGATTGCCGACAAAGCACATGATCGGCATCTCGTCTTCGGCCGCCTGTTGGAACAGGGCGCCAACGGCATCATTGTCGAGCAGCCAGGCGTCATCCTCGTCGGCCATACGCATCGCCTGGCAGCGGCTGAGCTTCAGTGTCTTCAACATATGGTAGAACTGATGCACGTCGCTTAGCCGGCCCCAGTGCTCGCGTAGGTCGTTGACCGTGGTGGCGTGGTCTGGACTCACTGCGTTATCGCGCGCCCCGCTCGCCTCGAGCGATATGATCGGCTCCTGGTCGGAGGATACAAGCTCTGCCGTCAGATCCTGATAGGCCTGCAGGTTCGAGGCGGGCGTGAGATGAGCTTTGTGCATCGCCTCGCCGGTGGCATCAAAGAATTGCAGGCTGCGGCGGATCTCGGCTCCCTCACGCTTCTCGACGGCGAAGCCATACGCCCACGCTTTCGGGAAGATGCGCAGGTCGATCTCGTCGCCGAGCAATATGGCATGCTGGTTACCGGTGACCACTTTGCCGTAGACACCGATCTTTTGGTGCACGGCACTTTCGTTGCTGGTGACCGCCATCACCTCGCCGACCGCTTCGAGGCCGGTCAGCAGATCATCGACGCGCGGCTCGATGCGCACCGCGCCGTGACCACAATGCGCCGCGACCAATTCGGCTTCCGAAATGCCCAATCGAGCGGCGAGATCATGCTCCCGGATTTTCAGATTGTCTTTGCACGCCCGCCGGATTTCGTCGGGCGACGGTTTCTCGCGTTGGTCCATGCTTACCCCTGTTTATACGACGTGTGAGGATCATCTGCCCTGCCCGGGAATCTTCAGCCGATAAGGCGCGCCGAAATGCTCGATCCTGATCTGCTGCTGGCCCATGAACAAGGTGTCGCTGGACAGCGTGCGCACGGCGTCGCACCCGCGCGAAAACCGGCGAGCAGGCACATGCCAATGGCATCCCATCGAGCCGGTCGACGGTGAGCGAGTGTGGGTGTTGTCGCAATCGGCCAAGCGGGCATTCGGATGCCACGGGCGGCGCTGCTTTGCCAAGCGAGGCGTATCTGACCCGGTCCTGACATGTTGCTCCCTTGCTTCGCCCCATCCATCGCGAGGGCACCCACGGCATGATTGTGGATCGGCATGCTCTTGCCGCCCCGCCAAACGGAGCCTCAAAAACCGTGCCAATTGCGCCGAAGCAAGCTCAGAAGAAGTTCTGTATTTGGTGATGTGAGTTCAACCAAGAACTCAGGCCCAACATCCCTCGTGGCAGACCCGACAAACCCGACAGTACGTGTCGGTTGGCCGACAGCTTCGCAGCAATGCACTCACAAGAAGCACGGCAGTGTCAGAGATGCCGCGCTGTGTTGAAACGTTTTTTTCGCTTTGGCACGGTGCATGCGACGTGATGCGTGCATGCGACGTGATGCGCAAGCAGATCCCGGACTGAGGAGAATGGAGCCATGATTACGCTCACCGACAACGCTGTTGCCGCCTTCAAGACTGCTCTTTCCCGCGCCAGCGAGCCGGCGGAAGGTTTTCGCATCATGGTCGAGGCCGGCGGCTGCGCCGGCTTCAAATACTTAATGGGCCTGGAGAGCGTGTCGCGCGAGGGCGACGCGATCACTGGCACAAATGGGATCAAGCTGTTCGTGGACGCGGGTTCCCAACCCCATGTCGCCGGCATGACCGTTGACTTCCTCACCGGGCTCGAATCTTCCGGCTTTGTCTTCGATAACCCCAATGCGCGCGAGAAGTGCGGCTGCGGCAAGTCCTTCAGTTAAACGCCCGAAGCGCCTATGCGGCCGTCGGACACATTTTGCGGCAGAGGAGACTTATATGGCCGGCACGACAGATGTCCCCGTCCTAAAGACCAAGGAAAACGGATCTCGGGACCGCCATTCGCTTCCGGTAAGGTGCAAAGAACGCCGCCTCCCGAAACAGCTCGGGTCCTGGTGTCACCCGAGCTGCTTACGGACAGATCGCGCTGCTGTGCCAAATTCGGCTCATCGATAACGTTATCGCGTTCGGGCGTCCTTACGGCTGACGGCGGCCACTGCGAACATGTCCATCTCGACGGAGATCCGGTCTGCGTCAAACACTCCGGGCGTCTGCGCGCGCTGCCAGTTCAGGCCCATTATCATCAACGGCATGAGCAGAGGCTCAACGAGTCGGTCTAGCGCTCGCGTCATTCTGTTTAACTGAGGATCGCACCTATGAAGCCTGTCTACCTCGACAACAACGCAACCACACGGGTCGATCCTGAGGTCGTGCAAGCGATGTTGCCGTTCTTTAGGGATCAATTCGCCAACCCTTCGTCGGCGCACGCTCTTGGCGCCTCAGTCAGTGCGGCGGTGACAAAGGCGCGGAGACAGTTGCAAGCGCTGATCGGCGCGGAGTTCGAGGATGAGATCACCTTCACCTCGGGTGGGACAGAAAGCGACAATGCAGCGCTCCTTTCAGCGCTCGAGGCGGCGCCCAACCGAACCGAGATCGTGACGTCCGCGGTCGAGCATCCCGCCGTGCTGACGCTCTGCGCGCATCTTGAGAAGACCCGCCGCGTCAAGGTGCACAGGATCCCGGTGGATTGCCGTGGCCGGCTCGACCTCGACGCCTATATGGCCGCCCTCACCCCACAGGTGGCAATCGTGTCAATAATGTGGGCGAACAACGAGACCGGTGTGATCTTCCCCGTGGCCAGGCTTTCCGAGTTGGCCAAGGAAGCGGGCGCCCTATTCCATACCGATGCTGTGCAGGCGGTGGGCAAGCTTCCGATGGACCTGAAGTCGACCGCAATCGACATGCTGTCGCTCTCCGGCCACAAGCTGCACGGGCCGAAAGGGATCGGTGCCCTTTTCGTAAAACGCGGAGTCAACTTCCATTCGCTGATCAAGGGGGGTCACCAAGAACACAACCGGCGTGCTGGCACCGAGAATACGCCCGGTATAGCCGGGCTCGGCACGGCGGCCGAACTCGCCTTGAAATTCATGGACGACGAGACCACACGGGTAAAGTCGCTCCGCGATCGCCTGGAGGGCGGGATCCTCCAGCGCATCCCAAGCACCTGTGTCACTGGTGATCCCCTGCAACGATTGCCCAACACCGCAAACATCTCCTTCGAACATGTGGACAGTGATGGAATTCCACTTCTCCTCAGCCGCATTGGCATCGCGTGTTCCTCTGGCTCGGCCTGCACCTCCGGCTCTCTGGAACCAAGCCATGTCCTAAGCGCGATGAAAACGCCGCACGCGGCAGTCCGCTTCTCCTTGGCGCGGGACAACAGCGAAGAGGATATCGACCGGGTGCTCGAGGTCATGCCGGGAATTGTGGGGAAGCTGCGCAGCTTTTCCGGTTCTGGGCCGGGTAATCCGGTCTATGCGTGAGCGGCAGAAGAACAGGCTACCGGTCATGACCCGTCATGTCTCCCTCAACGATACGACCTTGCGCGATGGCGAGCAGGCGCCGGGCGTCGCCTTTACCACGACGGAAAAGCTGGAGATCGCTGAGTCTCTTGCGGCGGCCGGCGTGACAGAGATCGAGATCGGCACGCCGGTCATGGGCGTCGACGAGATCGAAACAATTCGCGCCGTGGTCGCGCGGCGTCTTCCGGTTCGGCTCATGGCCTGGTGCCGGATGACGTCGTTGGATCTCGATGCAGCGATCAAGAGCGGGGTCCAAGCGGTCAATTTGTCGCTGCCTGCGTCGGACATCCAACTTGCCGCCAAGCTCGGCCTCGACAAGGCGGGAGCGCTCCAGGTCATCGATGATATGGTCAGGCGCGCCGCCGCCGCCGGCTTCTTCGTCGCGGTGGGGTGCGAGGATGCCTCGCGGGCCAATCGGGATCATCTCGCCCGCGTCATCGAGACGGCCGCACGCGCCGGCGCAAGCCGCGTCAGGCTAGCCGACACAGTCGGTGTTCTCGACCCGTTTTCAACCTTTGAACTTGTCGCCCAGCTCGTGGCGCAGTCTCCAATCGACCTTGAATTTCATGCGCACAACGATCTCGGACTTGCTGGCGCCAACACGCTAGCCGCGATCCGCGCAGGCGCGCGCCATGCCTCCGTCACCGTCCTGGGGCTCGGCGAGCGTGCGGGCAATGCCGCGCTGGAAGAGGTGGCCGCCGCGATGGCGGTCTTCGGCGGCGCAGATACCGGCATCGAGCTGACCGCATTGCCCAGCCTCGCCGCCCAGGTGGCCTGGGCCGCCCGCCGGCAGACCGCGGCCACTAAGCCGGTCGTCGGCGCCGATGTTTTCACCCACGAATCCGGCATTCACGTCGCAGGGCTGCTGAAGGACTCGCGTACTTATCAGGGGCTTGATCCGGCTCTCGTGGGCCGTTGCCGGCGGATCGTCATCGGCAAGCATTCCGGCGCCTCTGCGATTGCTCATGTGCTGAGCGAAAGCGGTCGCGATCTCGACCCGGATCTGGCAGCCGCGATGGTGGCCCGCGTCCGGCGCGAGGCGGCCGAGACCAAATCGACGGTCACTGCAACTCAACTGGTCGAGCTCTACGATAAAATGTGCAGCGAGGCGTCCCTGTTCGAGCTGTGCGGGTCCAGGTCAGCCGCGCGCGCGCGTGCAGAGGCCACAGTTTTGCGACCAGGGAGAATGCAATGAATTGTTCCGCTGACAGCCGCCCCATCGATGTCACAGACATCCTCGCACGACTGAAGCGCCTGTCGGCCGCGGAGGAGTTCTTCTCAGTCCTGCGCGTCTCCTATGACCCGAAGGTGCTGAATGTCTCGCGGCTCCATATAATGAAGCGCGTGGGCCAATACCTTGCCGAAGAAGATTTCTCCGGTCTGCCCGACCAGGTGATTGCCGCGAGGGTGCGCGCGACGCTCGAACGCGCTTACGAGGACTTTGCGATTTCCTCGCCGCTCACGCATCGGGTCTTCAAGGTGCTCAAAGACCACGATCCGAACAAACCTGCCGCGCCGGGTCACACCTTTGTCCCGTTCGACTCGGTACTGAAGCGGTTCGGACGGGAATGAGCGGCGACAAGGGTTGCGACGCGACAATGTCGAGCAGCCGACAAATCCGGTCATCACCACAGCGCCGTCAGAAGCAACCAGCCGAAGTTGTAGGAAAGGGGGCAGCGCAAGAGACTTGGCACGAATTATGCGGATCAAGGAGATAACCGCAATGCCCGCAACCGGACAGGAGCCTAGAGAAACCGCCAATGCACATCGTAATCTGCATCAAGCAGGTGCCGGACTCGGCACAGATAAGGGTCCATCCGGTGACGAACACAATCATGCGCCAGGGTGTTCCGACCATCATCAACCCTTACGACCTGTTCGCCCTCGAAGAAGCGCTCAGACTGCGCGATGCCTATGGCGGCGAAGTCACTGTGCTCACCATGGGTCCGCCCATGGCAGAGGACGCGCTGCGCAAGGCGCTCGGCTACGGCGCCGACCGAGCGGTGCTCTTGACCGACCGCTATTTTGCCGGCTCCGACACGCTGGCGACCTCGTTCGCCCTTTCCCAGGCAATCGCGAAGGTCGGCGAGACGTTCGGCACGCCAGACCTCGTCTTCACCGGCAAGCAGACGATCGATGGCGACACCGCCCAGGTCGGGCCCGGCATCGCCAAGCGCCTCGGACTCCTGCAACTGACCTATGTCGCGAAGATCCCCTCTATTGACCTTGCTGCAGGCGAGATCAAGGTCGAGCGCCGCTCCGAAGGCGGCACACAGATGCTGAAGAGCAGGCTGCCTTGCCTCATCACCATGCTGGAAGGCACAAACGAGATCCGCCGGGGCTCGATCCACGACGCCTTGTGCGCCGCGCGCAACCAGGTCTTGAAATGGAGCGCGGCCGACGCCGGCATCGAGGATCTCACCAAATGCGGCCTGCGCGGCTCACCGACGGTCGTCAAGCGTGTTTTCGCCCCTCCTGCTCGAGCTGAAAAGGCGGCACTAATCGACACCGCCGAGAAGGCCTTGCGCGATGTCGCTGACGAACTCATCACCGCAATCTTCACCCGCCAGCCGGCGCTGGAACATGAGCTCGCCTTCAACGGCGGCGCGTGACGGCAAGGAGCAAAACGATGTCGACCGCGAACCGAGAAACCCCTCGCCCTGCCGCCGGCCGCGCCGGCATAAAGAAGGAGCTGCCCGCCCATTTCAAGGACTACCGGCACGTCTGGGTCTTCATCGAGCTCGAACGCGGCCAGGTCCACCCCGTATCATTCGAGCTGCTCGGCGAAGGCCGCAAATTAGCAGACAAGCTTCAGGTCCAGCTTGCAGGCGTCGTGCTCGGACCGCCGGGAGAGGCCGTCGGGAACGCCGTTGCCGAAGCATTCGCCTATGGTGCTGACCTTGTCTACATCGCCGAGGCGCCCCTGCTCGCCGACTATCGGAACGAGCCTTTCACCAAGGCGATGACGGATCTGGTCGATACCCACAAACCCGAAATCCTTCTTCTCGGTGCCACCACACTCGGCAGGGATCTTGCCGGCTCCGTGGCGACGACCTTGCAGACAGGGCTCACGGCCGACTGCACCGAACTCGATGTGGATACCGACAGTTCGCTCGCCGCCACGCGTCCGACTTTCGGCGGTTCCTTGTTGTGCACGATCTATACGCTCAATTTCCGCCCTCAGATGGCGACAGTGCGGCCAAGGGTCATGCCCATGCCGCAGCGGACGGATAAACCGGTCGGGCGTGTCATCCGGCACAAGCTCTCGCTTGCCGAGGACGAGATCGCTACCAAAGTCCTCGGCTTCCTGCCGGACAATCAGTCGGCAAAGGCAAACCTTGCCTATGCCGACGTCGTGGTTGCGGGAGGCCTTGGTCTTGGCGCGGCGGAGAACCTGCAGCTTGTGAAGAACCTCGCGCGAGCAATCGGCGGCGAGCATGGCTGTTCGCGCCCGTTGGTCCAGAAGAGCTGGATGCCAGCTGATCGGCAGATCGGCCAGACTGGCAAGACCATCCGGCCGAAGCTTTACATAGCGGCCGGGATTTCCGGCGCCGTCCAGCATCGGGTTGGCGTCGAGGGGGCGGATCTCATCGTGGCCATCAACACCGACCCGAACGCGCCGATTTTCGATTTCGCTCACCTCGGAATCGTCACCGACGCGATCCGCTTCCTGCCCGCACTGACGGAAGCCTTCACCCGGCGGCTGTCGCCCCACAGTCGCGATAAGCTTGCGAGCTAAGGGACGGACATGATCGAGGAAAACTTCGACGCCATTGTTGTTGGGGCAGGCATGTCCGGAAACGCAGCTGCTTACACCATGGCCAGCCATGGCCTAAAGGTGCTGCAGTTGGAGCGCGGTGAATATCCGGGCTCCAAGAATGTCCAAGGTGCCATCATGTACGCGAACATGCTGGAGAAGATCATCCCGGATTTCAGGGACGATGCGCCTCTCGAGCGGCATTTGGTTGAACAGCGGCTTTGGGTGATGGACGACACATCCCATACCGGGATTCACTATCGGTCGGACGACTTCAATGAGGCCAAGCCCAACCGATACACAATCATCCGTGCCCAGTTCGACAAATGGTTTTCGCGTAAGGTGCGCGAGGCCGGCGCGACGGTTCTGTGCGAGACGACCGTGACGGAGCTCATCCGTGACGCCAAGGACAGGGTGGTCGGCGTCCGCACAGATCGGGCCGGCGGAGCCATCTACGCGAACGTGGTCGTTCTCGCAGAAGGTGTCTGCGGACTGCTTGGCACGCGAGCCGGCCTGCGCCAGATGCCGAAGCCACAAACCGTGGCCCTCGCCGTTAAGGAAATGCATTTCCTGCCCGAAGAGGTCATTGAGCAGCGGTTCGGCGTCAAGGGCGATGAAGGCTGCGTGATCGAGGCGGTGGGCACGACCTCCCGCAGCATGGCCGGGCTCGGCTTCCTCTACACCAACAAGGAGTCGATCTCACTGGGCATTGGCTGCCTCGTCTCCGATTTTGCCGCGATGGTCGAGAGCCCCTACGTTCTCCTTGATGCCTTAAAGAGCCATCCTTCGATCCGGCCGCTGATCGCCGGCTCGGAAGTGAAAGAATATTCCGCACACCTCATTCCCGAAGGCGGCTACAAGGCTATTCCGCAGCTGTTTGGCGATGGTTGGGTCGTGGTCGGCGATGCCGCGCAACTGAACAACGCCATTCACCGCGAGGGTTCGAACCTCGCCATGACCTCCGGCCGCATCGCGGCTGAGGCAATCATCGAGGTCAACAGCCGCAACGCTCCTATGACCAAACGAAATCTCGCTCTTTACAAAGCCATGCTGGACAAGTCCTTCGTGGTCAAGGACCTAAAGAAATACAAAGATATGCCGGCCTTGCTCCACACCAATTCCTGCAATTACTTCACAACTTATCCGCGGTTGATGTCGCAAGCCGCGCAGAACTTCATGCGTGTCGACGGCACGCCGAAGATCGAGAAGGAAAAGGCGACCACGGCGGCCTTCATCAAGGCGCGCTCGCGTTGGGGGCTGGTCAGCGACGCGGTCCGCCTTGCATTGGCGTGGCGCTGAAGGGAGACGAAATGACGATCGCAGTGACAAAGTCACGTGTCGAGGACAAGCTTTACCAGAACCGCTACTTGGTGGATTCCGGCCGCCCGCATATCAAAGTGCGACCGCACGAGAGGCCAAGCGCGAACTTGCTCGCGCTTACCCACGTCTGCCCGGCGAAATGTTATGAGTTGAACGACAAAGGTCAAGTGGAGATCACTGCTGACGGCTGCATGGAGTGCGGCACCTGCCGGATTTTGTGTGAGACCAGTGGCGAGATCGAGTGGAACTATCCACGCGGCGGTTTCGGAGTCCTCTTCAAATTCGGATGACCGACGCACGCACGTATTAAAAGGGTTGATCTTGATACAGTTTAGGTCTCGCCCAACGCCAAGTCTATTTTCTTTGCTTCGATCGTCGCTTTGACGAAGAGAAGCTCGTGAATACTGTGCTTTCAGAATTCAGATAAAAAAGGAGGAGCACTCTGGACGACAACCCCTGAGGTGTTTCCATGACCCACGGACCGCAAGATCGGGTCGACGAGGTTGGACCTCGGGAGACCCGCCCTGAACCGCCCATCAAAAGCATGCCCCAATCAGATATCGCGCTCAGAGGACTCTACGAGATATCGAAGGTGCTGACCGCCCCCAGCGAGCTGGAGATTACGCTCGCCAATGTCGTGAACGTCCTGCCTTCATTTCTGCAGATGCGTCAAGGAGCAATCGTCGTCCTGGACGCTGAAGGAGAGCTGGAGATTGCCGCGACTGCCGGCAATACCCACGTACGTCAATCAGGCACTCGCCGCGTCATACCACAGGCCGTAACAGATCAAATCGTCGCTACGGGGACGCCGCTCTTCATACCGGACGTGCGCAAGTCCCAACTATTTCAGGCTGACCTTCAAACGTCTTCGAGCATCGGAACCATCCCAATTGCCTTTGTCGGTATCCCGCTAAAGGCTGATCATGATATCCTTGGGACATTGTCGATCGACCGCGCCGGAGACGGCGCCACCGACTTTCGCGACGACGAGGACATTTATTTCCTGACGATGGTCGCCAACCTTGTCGGCCGGACCATCCGCCTCCATCGCGCCCTGAGTACAGATCGTCAGCGGTGTGGCCATGAGCAATCGGGACCGGAGAAATCGCCCAACGAGGGGAGGACCTACGACCCTGCCCGGAATGCGGATGCCAAAATCGACGGGATCATCGGGGAAAGCCCCGCACCCAAGCAGGTGCTCGAAACCGTCTCGGTCGTAGCAGGGACCAATTCCACCGTGCTTCTGCGGGGTGAAAGCGGCACCGGCAAGGAATTCTTTGCGCAGGCCATCCATAAGCTCTCACGTCGGAGGAAGAAGTCTTTCGTCAAATTGAACTGCGCCGCACTGTCTGAAAGTGTTCTGGAGTCAGAACTGTTTGGGCATGAAAAGGGCGCTTTCACGGGTGCTATCTCCCAGCGCGCCGGTCGTTTTGAATTGGCAAATGAGGGAACGCTGCTACTTGATGAAATCGGCGAGATTTCGCCGGCCTTTCAAGCCAAGCTGTTGCGTGTCTTGCAGGAAGGCGAGTTGGAGCGAGTCGGCGGCACCAAAACGCTACAGGTCGACGTGCGCCTCATATGCGCCACCAACAAGGACCTCGAGACGGCCGTCATAAAAGGGGAGTTCAGGGCCGACCTTTATTACCGCATCAATGTCGTGCCAATTATCCTGCCTCCGCTCAGAGAGCGAACCGGCGATATTCCACGCCTTGCGAACGCCTTCCTCAACCGGTTCAACAAGGAGAACGATCGCGCACTAGCCTTCGCGGCGCCGGCGCTTGACCTGATCTCGCAATGTTACTTCCCTGGTAACGTCCGCGAGCTGGAGAACTGCGTCCAAAGGACGGCCACACTTGCGCGCTCAAGGACGATCACTCCATCCGATTTCGCCTGTAAGAAGGGCCAGTGCCTTTCCTGGCTCCTCCGGAAGCGAGCCGACCGCTCGAATGGCGGCAATGCCATCGACGATCTCGCACGGGTCAACGCAGTGCAGGTCGGATTGCGGCTGCCGGCCAGTTGCATCGGTGCCTCCGCAGCCAAGATATCTCCGTTTACGGCCGGCGATCCGAACGATCCCACTTGTCCCCCGCGTCTGGCGGAACGCGACCGGGTGATCGACGCGATGGACAAGGCCGGTTGGGTTCAGGCCAGGGCGGCTCGTATCCTCGGCCTCACGCCGCGGCAAGTCGGCTACGCCCTGCGCCGGCATGGTATCGTGGTGAAGAAATTCTAGACGTCGTGATGACGTCAACCGTAAGCAGCCCGGAGTGGTCTCGTTCACACTTTGCGCGCCCAAGGCTGGTAGCCTCGCGACCCTATTTGCGTGTCCACTGTCGTAAGCCCGACAAAGGTGTGTCGGAGCAATCCGAAGGAATCTGACACGACAAGCCTATTCGTGAACCGAAACAGCTCTTTGAGCTGGCATAGCTCTTGCGCTTTGAACTGCGACATCACGCAGCAACGGAGCCGTTCATGTCTGCACCGGCAATTTCGCTTGAGAGCCTCAGCACGACATTCGGTGACCAGTTGCTTGGCACCATGAAACCCGGTGGCTGCGCGTCATCCTGCGGCTCGTCGACAAAGTCCGACGACACGGATCCGGCTGTCTGGGAGAAGATCAAGGATCACCCCTGCTTTTCAGAAGAGGCGCATCACTATTTCGCGCGCATGCACGTCGCGGTCGCGCCGGGCTGCAACATCCAGTGCAACTACTGCAATCGCAAATATGACTGCGCCAACGAAAGCCGGCCTGGGGTGGCCTCTGAAAAGCTGAAGCCCGACCAGGCGCTACGCAAGGTGATCGCGGTCGCCAACGAGGTGCCGCAGCTTTCCGTGCTCGGCATCGCCGGACCGGGCGATGCCTGTTACGACTGGAAGAAGACGAAGGCAACGTTCACGCGGGTCGCCAGGGAAATCCCAGACATCAAGTTTTGCATTTCCACGAATGGGCTGGCGCTGCCGGACCGTGTCGATGAGCTTGCCGACATGAACGTCGATCACGTGACGATCACCATCAACATGGTCGACCCTGATATTGGTGCAAAGATCTATCCTTGGATCTTTTACGACCATCGCCGCTACGTCGGCATCGAAGCCGCCCGGATCCTGCATGAGCGGCAGATGTTGGGCCTGGAGATGCTGACCGCGCGCGGCATCCTCACCAAAATCAACTCGGTGGTGATCCCGGGCGTGAACGATGAGCATCTGATCGAGGTGAATAGATGGGTCAAGGAGCGAGGCGCGTTCCTGCACAACCTCATGCCGCTGATTTCGGACCCGGCACACGGCACGCATTACGGACTGAGCGGGCAGCGCGGCCCAAACGCAATGGAGATGAAAGCTCTTCAGGATCGTGTCGAAGGCGGCGCCCAGTTGATGCGCCACTGCCGGCAGTGCCGGGCAGATGCCGTCGGCATGCTTGGAGAGGATCGTGGCCAGGAATTCACGGCCGACCGGATTCCCGGCGAGGTCAACTACGATGCCAGCAAGCGCAAGGCCTATCGGGAGCTGGTCGCCCAGGAGCGCCGTGATCACGTGGCGGCCAGAAGTGAAGCGATCGGATTGGTCAAGGCAGCGAGGCCCGGCAAATCCGTCCTCTTCGCGGTGGCGACCAAGGGCGGCGGCCGCGTCAACGAACATTTCGGCCATGCGAAGGAATTCCAGGTTTATCAAGCCTCGCCGAGGGGGATCAGCTTTGTCGGGCATCGGAAGGTGGAGAAGTATTGCCTCGGCGGCTTGGGCAAGGAAGCCGCCCTCGATGGCATCATCGCAGCCCTTCAAGGCATAGATACCGTGCTGTGCGCCAGGATTGGAACTTGCCCGCAGGATCAGCTCGCGGAGGCTGGAATCCAAGCGACCGATGCTTTTGCCCATGACTATATCGAGACGGCAATCAGCGCGATTTACACCGCCACGTCAGGGGCCCCCGCACTCGCGGCGACGGCCTGAGCTGTCTCATCCATTCGGACCAGGAGTTAAAATGGCTTTCAAGATCATCGCATCCCAATGCACCCAATGCGGCGCCTGCGAATTCGAATGTCCTTCCGGCGCGATCAAGTTCAAAGGCGAGAGCTACGTGATCGAGTCACAGAAGTGCACCGAATGCGAGGGGGTCTTCGATGCGCAGCAATGTGCCTCGGTATGTCCGGTGCCGAAGACCTGCGTTCCTGCGTGACCACATGGGCTGCCGACATGGGCGGGGCTGCCTACGCAGGACGCCTGCAACGCCTTGTTCACAACCTGCAGCCGCAAGAGAAATCAGGGAACGGACATGTCGCTCGGACGCGAAGAGGAGATCGAAATCCGCAGGCCTCCACGATTCATGCCGGGAGAGCGGGTACGTGCCACTCGCCACATAAAGAATGACGGCACCTATCCTGGCAGGGAGATCGGCGAAAATCTCGTGCGCAAGGGCGACGAGGGATATGTGCGCGACATCGGCACCTTTCTCCAGCAGTTCTTCATCTATGCGGTCGAGTGGATCGACCGTGGCACCGTCGTCGGCATGCGAGCGCGTGAACTGATGAGCCTCGAGAAAGCCGAGTCCTGCAGTGCTGAAAGCAATTCCAATGAAGGGACGGCCAGATGAAAGTCATGATCCGCAGGACCGATGCTGGCTTGTCGGCGTATGTCCCCAAAAAAGACCTCGAAGAGCCGATCATCAAGCTCGAGAAGGAAGAGTTGTGGGGCGGAACTATCACGCTCCGGAACGGGTGGCGGCTCGTCTTACCCGATCTCCCACGGGATACGCGTCTGCCGATCACTGTCGAGGCAAGGAAGGTTTCCGAAGAGGACTGATGCTGCCGCTAAGTGCGTCGCGAGGAAACGAGCATGAATACGATCCTGACATCGGGCCACCTTGTCATAGTGCGGGACAGTTTTGCCGATAAGCTGCTTGACCTGGCGAAGGCAGCGCTCGCCGCCGATGAGGTGATCCCCTATCTCGGTCCGGGTCTTCTTGGGTTCAACTGTGCGGAACCGCCTGTGCCGCATACTCCGGAGGTCGTTGCCGCGGCACTCAATGCACGGGCGCCCGCCCCTTCCAGGATCCGCACCAATATGTGGTCGGTTGCGCAGTTCATCGAACAGCGCCGGCATCGCCGGACGCTTCAAGCTTGGATGACCGAGATATTCGCAGCGCCGGTGAGGCCAACCCTCCTCCACGCCTGGCTCGCAAGGCTGCCGCTCTCCCTCATCATCGACAGCTGGTATGACAGCGCGATGCGCACGGCTCTCGTGGAGACCGGCCGAACGGACGTCGTTGAGATACAAGGCGTCACGCGGGCGAACGAAATCGGCAACATTTGGACAAAAACCTACGATTTGTCCGGGAGGGAGCTCGACGCCCGATCGGGGGCAAAGACGGTCCTCTATGCACCTCACGGGAGTAGTAGGCCCTCGCAAAACTTTCTCGTCGCAGATTCCGACTATGTCGAAGTCCTGACCGAAATTGATATCCAGACACCTATCCCTGACGTGGTGAAGGAACGGCGCATCACCCGTGGATTTTTCTTCGTTGGCTGCCGCTTCAACGATCAAATGCTGCGCACCTACGCCAGACAGATCATGAAGCGCTCCCGCGGTCCCTATTGCACCGTAATGGACGCGGAAACCCTGACCAGAAACGAAGCGCGTTTCCTTGCGGCAAGCGGAATCACGGTGATCGACATGCCACTTAGTCAAGCGGCGGCTCGGCTTCTGGGAACGGGCAAGGCTGCAGGTTGTGGACAGGATTAAAATGGCGGTCGCCTTTGATGATGCGTCCTTCGGCTTTCCTCGAAGGCGCAAAATGCAGTCGGGAATACACCCGTGAACAGTGATGCTGTCGGCAGCGCAACGGACGCTCTGAATTCGTTGACCCATGTTGAAGCGGCGCGCTGGGGCCGGGATTTGAGTACGCTGTTGCGCATAACGCGTATGAATTTTCGGCATCCCTGGCAGGTCGCCTTCGCTATGGGCTCGACGATCATGGCGGCAATCCTCCAGTTGCTCATTCCCCAGCTTCTCGGCCGGGCTGTCGACCAGGCCCAGACAGCCATCGGGGGCGGTGTCGCCGGGAGCGCGGCAGGACAAGCGCTCTGGACCCCGGCTCTCCTGCTGCTCGCCGTCAGCGCGCTACGCGGCCTTTTCACGATGGCGCAGAACTATTTTGCCGAAGCCGTCGGGCATCATGTCGCGTACGAACTGCGGCTCGCCTACTACGACAAGATCCAGCGTCTCAGCTTTTCCTTTCACGACCGGGTCCATTCAGGCGATCTGATCACCATCGGAATGCTCGATCTCCAAGGCGTGCGGATGTATTTTTCCACCGCGCTCGTTCGCGTGGTCCTGCTCACCATGCTGATCGGGATCGGCGCCTACATGATGATCTCGATCGATCCCATGCTCGGCCTGGTCGCGCTGAGCTTCGTGCCTTTTGTCGCCTGGCGCTCATCGACCACACAGCTTAGGTTGCGCGCCACCTGGCTCGACCTCTATGAGCGCCTTTCGGTACTAAGCCGCGTGATGAAGGAAAATCTCGCAGGCATCCGCGTGGTCCGCGCTTTTGCGGCTCAATCCTATGAGATGCTGAAGTTCGACCGCGCTTCCAAGACCGCGCTCGGCCTCGCCAACGATCTCGTTGACATCTACGTACCCAGCACGTCGGCGATGACCTTGTCCTTCTTTTTCGCAATGGGATTGGTGCTTTGGATCGGTGGCAACAAGCTCATCGCTGGCGAGATCAGCGTCGGAACGATGGCGACTTTCCTGACCTTCATGACCATCCTGCAAATGCCAGTCCGCCAGATCGGCCTCATGGTCAATGCCTTTGCCCGCGCTTCCAGCTGCGGTTCGCGGCTTTTCGGTCTCCTCGATCAGGAGATCACGATCAGGGATGCTCTCGAGGCCAGACCGCTTGAGATAAGCGACGGCACTCTGCGCTTCCACAATGTCTCATTTGCGTACCCCAATGTCGAAAACCGCGCCATTCTGAAGAACCTCAGCTTTGAGGCCCGGAGAGGCGAGACGATCGCGATCGTCGGTCCGCAGGGTTCCGGCAAATCGACGATGGCTCATCTGATCCCCCGCTTTTACGACGTGACCGGTGGCGCCATCACGTTGGACGGCCAGGACATACGCAATGTCACCCTCGAGAGCCTTCGCAAGGCGGTTGCCGTTGTACAGCAGGATGCGTTCCTGTTCACCACCACGATTGAGAACAACATCGCTTATGGCGACCCCTGGGCGAAGAGACAGCGAATTGAACGCGCTGGCGAATTTGCCCAGCTCCACAACTACATCCTCGGGCTCCCAGCAGGGTATGAGACGGTCGTGGGCGAACGCGGCGTCTCTCTCTCTGGCGGCCAGCGCCAGCGTCTCACGATTGCTCGCACCATGATGCTGCGCCCCTCTGTCGTCGTTTTCGACGACTCGATGGCCGCGATCGATGCCGGCACCGAGCAGCGCATTCGCGCGGCGACGCGGCGCTTCGCCAAGGATCGGGTGACGATCATCATCGCGCACCGGCTGAGTGCGCTTATGCATGCCGATCAGATCCTTTTTGTCGATAACGGCGAAATCGTAGAACGCGGCACGCATGAAGAGCTTCTGGCGAAGCGGGGACGCTACAGGGCCCTTTACGATCTCCAGACGCGCCCAGGTGATAGCATATGACCCAGTATGGGGGCGCCCGCTGATGGACCAGGGCCCCGGCGAACTCGAAGCCGAACGTGACGACGGCAGACGCCCTCCGCGCGCGGTCGTCGGCTCGCACCGGATCGAGGAGGAGATGTTCGGCCGGGCTTTCGACAAGAGCATCCTCCGCCGGATCTGGGGCTTCGTCCATCCCTATCGGGCAAAGGTAGTTGTCACGATTGTCGCGATGTTGATCTTCACCGGGACGCAGCTTCTCATCCCCTTGATCATCCGCTACGCGATCGACCAGGGCATGAACCCGGCAGCGAGCGATCGCTCAGCCCAGCTTGCGGCCGTCGGCGCGTTCCTTTCGGCGATTTTGGTCAATTTCGCCGCCGGTTACATGCAGGAAACCTTGGATGGGAAAATTGCCGAAACTGTCCTGTTCGACATCCGCCGCGCCATGTTTGGCCATCTGCAAAAGGTTTCGCTCTCTTTCATGGACAAGACTGAGGTCGGACGCCTGATGTCGCGGCTGCAAGGCGACGTTAACTCCATACAGGAGTTCCTGGAAACCTCGGTATATTCCCTAGGCGATGTTGCACTTCTCTTCGGCATCGTTTTCGTAATGCTGTGGCTCGACTTTCGCCTCGGCCTCCTGACGCTGTCGGTTCTGCCGATCCTGGTGATCGTCCGCATTGTCTGGCTGCCGCGTGCCCGCGACGCCTTCATGGCTGCACACGAAACCAATTCCGTCGTCAATGGCGCGCTGGCCGAAGCCATTCACGGCGTGCGGACCATACAGTCGATGGATCGCCAGCAGGTGAATTTCATTCTTTTCGACGACCGGGCCCATGCCAACCTCAGGACCCAACTGATCGCTGCCAGATATGCACTGGTCATGGTGCCTATCGTCGATGGCCTCACGGGCCTCGCCTTGGCCGCCGTTATTGTGGTCGGCGGCTCGATGGTCGTGAATAGCCGTATAGATGTGGGCGTGTTGGTAGCCTACCTGTTTTACATCCAGCGCTTCTTTGACCCGATCCGCTCACTCACCCTGCAATATTCGATCATGCAGCGCGCCATGGCCTCAGGCAAGCGCCTGACCGATGTGCTCGATGTCAAGATCGATGTTCAGGACAAACCCAATGCCGAGGTACTTTCGCCCGAAATGGACGGCTCGGTTGAGTTTAGGGACGTCACATTCGGCTACGATCCTAACCGTTCGGTTCTGAAAAATGTCTCCTTCAGGGTCAACCCCGGCGAGACGGTCGCACTGGTCGGACCGAGCGGTTCTGGCAAATCGAGTGCGATGGCCCTGGTCCACCGCTTCTATGATGTTCAGCAGGGTCAGGTGCTGGTCGGCGGGCATGATGTGCGCGACCTCACCCAAGAATCGCTCGGCCGCCAGGTCGCCATGGTGCTGCAGGAGCCATTCCTGTTCACCGGGACGGTCTTCGAGAACATTCGATACCAGAAGACGGAAGCCACGCGCGACAAGGTGATCGAGGCGGCGAAGGCGGTCGGCGCGCATGACTTCGTCATGAGCCTCGCCGACGGGTATGAGACCCAACTTGGCGAACGCGGCGACAACTTATCTCTCGGCCAGCGCCAGCTTATCAGTTTCGCCCGCGCCCTCGTCGCTGACGCCAAGATCCTCGTGCTCGACGAAGCTACCGCCAACATCGACAGCTACACGGAATTGCAGATTCAGAAGGCTCTGATCAAGCTGCTTGAAGGGCGGACTGGCCTCGTCATCGCCCACCGCCTCGCCACGATCCGGGGGGCCGACCGCATCATCGTGCTTCAGAATGGCCAAGTTGTTGCGACTGGCAACCACGATGAGCTAATAGCCATGGGCGGCCTGTATTCCAAACTCTACTATCTCAACTATGCCTCCTTCGACGACATCCCCGAACACGAGACCACCGTGCAAGCTGGCTCCCAGACCTGACTTTTTGGCGGCCTTGTGGTAGTGGCGTTGACTTTCGGGCGTGTCGGCGGACCACTCAGGCACCGCAGACGGCCAGGAGGCAGCATTCAAGGACAAGCACTCCTCGCAGTTCGTGAAGACCGGCTGCGAACGATTTCCTCCAGCATCGTATCCCGACCGCGGTGCACCCCATCATCGGGCGAGCTCGCTCCTGGTGGTGGCTGGGCGTAGCAAAGCCGCTCGCGAGCGCGCCCTCAACAGCGCCGAAGCGAGTGGCGGCTTTGCTACCGCCGGGCCGCTGATGAAGCTGGAGGCGCCGCACCGACGCCGCCCCGGGCGAGAAGAACCTCTGCGGCGGGCTATGGGCAACGGCTAGCGCGAGCGCGACGAGCAGACGCGTGCCTGCATTGTGACGCGCTCGGCCATCATCTCCTTAGGATCATGCAGGTTCACAAGATGGCCCAGACGCCAGCCAACGCACAAACCTGGTATTCTGTGCCGCCGGCTCGTCGTCAGTTTGGCCTCCCTCCCGATTGCCCGTCCCCACCACGTGCACGCTAGTCTAGAGCGGGATGAATTTAGGTTGGGCATAGCCTGCCTCTGTGAAGTAATTTCGGCATTCGGTTGACGTGACGGTGCCGAGGATTTGGCCGATGG
>NZ_JAMYQF010000079.1:0-22556 GCF_040320745.1 Mesorhizobium sp. M0621
TGCAAACCCGCCGGAAATCGCGCGGGCAACTCAATACTCCCGCCAAGAATATCGAAATCAGCAACGATCAGACTTTTGCAGCAGCCTGCTAAAGCTGTAGGGGTGAGGCCAAGATAACGAAAAAGCCGTGCGGCTGGACCACACGGCTTTGATAGTCAGACAATCAGCAGATGACTTGGAGCTCGACGCAATTCCCAAGAGAAAGCGCCATGCGCCTTTCCCGGGAAAACCGTTTCACCCTTTTCCTGGAATTGCTTTGGAGAGTTTGGCGCAATTCCGAACGGAAAACCGTTTCACACTTTTCCTGGAATTGCTTAGTTCGCGGCGCTCGCTTGCGGCGCCGAACGCTCGGCCAGCATCTGGCGCACCGCCGACATCGAGCCGCTCAGCTCGTTGATGGCGTCATCGATCAGCGCCCGCTGCTTCTGCAGGCGGGCAAGCTGCTTTTCCGACTTGTCCAGCGCGAGCCTGAGCTGCTTGGTGTTTGAACCGGTCGGATCGTAGAGGTCCATCATCTGCTTGACGTCGCGCAGCGAGAACCCGACCTTGCGGCCAAGCAGGATCAGCTTCAGCCGGGCCTTGTCGCGGCGCGTGTAGAGACGGGTCGAACCGTCACGCTGCGGGTTGAGCAGGCCCTTGTCTTCATAGAAACGCAGCGTGCGCAGCGTCACTCCGTATTTTTTCGCCATCTCACCGATGCGGACAAGATCCTCGCCGGCTTCGACAGACATATTGGTATTGGCCGCGGTCTCGCCGGCCGAGATAAGCTTCATGGTCACTGGCTTTCCCCGTCTGGTGGCGTCGCGGTCCTTGACCGTGCGTCGCCTGACTGGAAGCGGGGGCCTGCTTCCAGTCGTGGTTTCAACAAACAAATCGCAAAACAGCACGCTCGACGCGCCTTTTACGTTTACGTCAATTCTATACCGATTGCCGCCTCATGACGCAAGGGCGTTCTGCGCGCCGAACTTTATGCCGCACCGTCAGGCCGACATCGAACATCCTTGCAACTTCTTAAGTTTGGTTAACGCGTTGTTTACCACGTTGGGCGAAATGTGGGCGCGTCGGCTACCCGTGTTTATCCTGTATCGAATTTTTCACGGTTTTTCGGAGTGCGGGTGAGAACCTGGGAAGCTCGTCTTCCACCGCGGCATAGCCGCTGGTCACCTTCGTTCCGACAGGGGCTTGGGGAGCTGGCCGCGAGCCAGCCATTCTGAAAGACGGACGCACCTATGAACAGCAAGCGGTCCTATCTCGATACACTCAACGCCGGCAGGCAGCGCAGGCCGCAGACCACGCTCGAGCAGTTGAACCGGTCGCTGGAGACGCTGGAGCAGCGGCTGGAGCGGACGCGCGAGGACCCGATGGCACGTCCCGATCCCCGCCAACCCGATCCCCGTCAATATGGCGCCGATGCGCGTTATCCCGCCGCCCGACCCGCCGGACAGCAACGCTGGTATGAGGATCCGCAGCCCGCGCCGCGCCCGAAGACCCCGATGCAGGGTGCCGCCGCTTTCGGGCAGAATTACCAGGCCATTGCCCGCGATATCGATCGCGTGCGCGGCCAGGAAGACGGCGTTGCCATGGTCGGCAAGATCGCCGGCGAACTGCGCGGCATGCGCGAGGAATTGCGCCACCAGATGACCGCGGGGCTGCAGCGTGAATTCGAAGCGCTGCGCAAAGACATAGAGCGGGCCTTCCAGTCAGGCGCCAAGCCCGGTGCCTCGGCCAAGGGCAGCGCCGAACTCGGCCTTGAATTCGAACGGCTTTCCGGCGCCATCCAGACGCTGGCCGAGAAGAGCGACGACAGAAGCGTCAACATGCTGCGGCTCGAGCTCGAACAGGTCAAAGCCGCGCTCGATACGCTGGCGCGCGAAGAGAGCGTGCAGAAGGTCGACCGCCGCTGGGACGATTTCGATCGCCGCTGGACGGCTTTCGAAGATCGCGTCGACGCCGATCAGCGCAAGCGCTCGGACGACCTAGGCCTTTCGATGCTGACCGACCGGCTGGAGCAGATCAGCAATGCCGTCAACAACCTGCCGGAATCGCTGTCGCTGCGCTCGCTGGAAGAAAAGGTGCGCACGCTTGCCGGCGCCGTCGACCATTTCGCCAGCCAGCAAGACAACCGCGGCAGCGACACGCTTGGCATGATCGACGAACGGCTGGACGAGATTTCCCGCGCCATCGTTGCATCGACGGTCGCGGCGCAAGCCAATTCATTCGACCACGAGGCTTTCGAGCGCATCGAGAAGCGGATCGACTCGCTTGCCCACCAGATCGAGGAAGTGGCGCAGGATCGGCCCGGCAACGCGGTCATGAACCGGCTGAGCACGCTGTCGAGCCGGGTCGACGAACTCGCCGGCCGCGCCAATCTGCCTGAGCAGGCAATGGAGCGCCTGGCCATGCAGATCGCACTCATCGCCGACAAGATCGACCAGGCGCCTGCAATGCCTGACGCCGACTACATCTTCCACGGCCTGGAGCAACGCTTCGACGTGCTGTCCGGCATGATGGAACGCCGCCAGGGCGACGCCATCGAACAGGGCAACATGCTGTTTCGCGATCTCGAACGCCGGCTTGACGAGGTTGCCGACAGGCTTGACCAGCGGATGCCGCAAGTCGACAGCGCCGGCATCATGGATGCCATCGATGCCCGCTTCACCGCGCTGGCCAAGCGCATGGAAACGCGCATTCCCGATCCCGCGGGCGAAGCGGCGATCCGCGGCCTGGAAAGCCGGCTGGAAGACATTTCAAGCCGGCTGGATGCGTCGGCCGCGCAGGTGGCCGGCATCGATCCGGCGCTGATCCGCAGCCTGGAGGCGCAGGTCGCCGGCCTATCCGCCCATCTTTCCAAGCCCAGCACGCCGCTGCCGGAATTCGAGGACATCAGCCCACGTCTCAACGAAATCGAGAAGTCGCTGGCCGGAACCCGCGATTCCATCCTTGGCGCAGCGCGCGAAGCGGCCGAGAACGCGGTGCAATCGCTGGCCGGTTCGAGCGCCAACACCACCGCTGTTTCCGGCCTTGCCCAGGATTTGAAGACCCTTGAAACGCTGACACGGCGCTCCGACGAGCGCAATTCGAGAACGTTCGAGGCCATCCACGACACGCTGCTCAAGATCGTCGACCGGCTGGGCTCGCTGGAACCCGGCGAACCGGTCGAGGCGATGAGCGAATTGCTGGATGCGGCACCGGTCGAGCCGAGCAACTGGCGCAGCGCACGGCGGCCCAAAATGGCCGTCGAGGCGCCGTCGATGGATATCGATCAGCCCCTGCCATTGACTGGGGACATGGCCGATCTCGATGGCCGCGCCGCCGCCCTCCTGCGCAATGAGCCGGGTGCTCGCAGCGACCTGGGCACGCATGGCGGCCTGGGCATGGGCACGCGCACGCCCGCCGAGGCTGCCGCGGCCGCGGCCATGGCTGCGCTCGGTTCCGACACGATCGCCGAGAAAAGCGAACAGGCAGGCGGCCGCAAATCGTTGTTCGGCGGCCTGGCCCGCGCATTCAAGGGCAAGAAGGAGGCGGACACTCCGCCGCTGGCCGGCTCGGCGCCCAGTGCCCCGGTACCGAGTGTCGATCTCGACGAGCCGCTCGATCCGAAAATGGCCAACCGGCCGCTGGAGCCCGGCTCCGGCGCACCTGACCTCAATGCCATCATGAAGCGCGTGCGTGACGAGCGCGGCCAGCCGGCCAAGCCCAGCGATACCGATGCCGCGAAATCGGATTTCATCGCCGCAGCCCGGCGCGCGGCGCAGGCAGCAGCCGCCGAGGCCGACGCGATGAAGCGCCAGTCGACAATAACCGGACCGGTGAAGGCGCTGCGGATCGGCGACCTGCTCAAGGCACGGCGCAAGCCGATCCTGATGGGGACAACCGCGATCCTGCTGGCACTGAGCGGCCTGCAACTGGGCAAGGCCTTTTTCGCCGATCCGGCGCAAGTGGCAAGCAACGACGCCGCGCCGACCGTCGCCTCGCAACCGGTGAAAACCGCCTCGTTCGACTCCGCCGGCCAGCCGAAGACGGACGTTCAGCCCGCGGCAGTGGAAAGCGCGCCGGACCGTGCCGTCAGACAAGCCGAGCCGTCCGAACCGGTAACCAAGGACGACATGGCCGCGCAAAGCACGATGGCCACGCCGGCAGGCGTCGAGCCGTCGATGGATGCCGCGCCGGCAGCCGAGCCGCCTCCTGCGCCCGTCGTCTCGGCTACGCCCGCCGATACCAGCGCGGCGACATCCGACACGGCAGCTTCGGCTGCGCCGGCCCCAACTGCCCCCGCCCCGACCGTTTCAACCGCCACGGATACGGATACCGACACCGGCACCCAGCCGATGGCGGCCCAGCCAGCCACCGCCAAGGATACCACGGGCGCGGTTCCGCCAACGGACGTTTCGCAGTCGGCGACCACGGCCAAGATCGACATTCCCGCCGACGCCGGCTCGGTCGCCTTGCGCGATGCCGCCGCCAGTGGCGATGCCAAGGCGCTGTTCGAGATCGGCTCGCGCTATGCCGAGTCGCGCGGCGTCAAGGAAGACATGGCGGCGGCGGCCAAATGGTACGAGAAGTCGGCGGAACTTGGCTTCGCGCCGGCCGAATACCGCATCGGCAATTTCTACGAAAAGGGCATCGGCGTCGCGCGCGACATCAAGAAGGCGAAGACCTGGTACCAGCTTTCCGCGGAGCAGGGCAACGCCAGCGGCATGCACAACCTGGCCGTGCTGTTCGCCATGGCCGCGGACGGCGTGACCGACAATGAATCGGCCGCGCACTGGTTCCAGGCGGCGGCCGACGTCGGCGTCAAGGACAGCCAGTTCAACCTCGGCATCCTCGCAGCCAAGGGCGTCGGCATGAAGCAGAATCTCGAGGAGTCCTACAAATGGTTCGCGCTCGTCGCCAAGACCGGCGACAAGGATGCGGCGGCCAAGCGTGACGAGATCGCCAATGCGCTGCGGCCCGAGCAGCTTGAACGCGCCCGCGCCGCGACCGAACTGTGGAAGCCCAAGCCGCTGGACGCGGCAGCCAATTCAGCCGACGTTCCCGAATCCTGGCAGGACGGCGCACCGCAGACGACGGCCAGCATCGACATGAAGAAGGCCGTCCAGAACATCCAGCGCATTCTCAACAAGAACGGCTACGACGCCGGTGGCGCCGACGGCAAGATGGGGCAGAAGACGAAGACCGCGATCATGGCTTTCCAGACCGACAACAAGATGCCGGCGACCGGCACGGTCGATGAAGAACTGGTCAAGGCGCTGCTGGCGCGCAAATAACGGCAGAGGCGTCGTTTCCACGACGCCCTTGCCACACATTTGCCTGTTAACTGATTGAGATGTTTTTTGTTTCGGCGGCGTAGCGCGGTTTGACTTCGCAGCACCTCCGGCGCAAGAACGAATTGGCTTGTCGGTCCAAGATGCCCGCAACGGTTGCATTCGCCGACAGGCAGAACTGATCGAGACTGACGGGTGGGCATCTATCTCCCGATCGCGGAAATTTCCGTCAACGTCTTCGTCCTGCTGGCCATGGGTGCGGCGGTGGGTTTCCTGTCGGGCATGTTCGGCGTCGGCGGCGGCTTCCTCATCACGCCGCTGCTGATCTTCTACAACATACCCCCCGCGATCGCAGTCGCCACCGGCGCCAACCAGGTCATCGCCTCTTCCGTCTCCGGCGTCCTTTCGCACATGAAGCGAGGGACGCTCGACTTCAAGCTCGGTGGGGTGTTGCTGGCCGGCGGCATCATCGGGTCCACTGGCGGCATCTATGTCTTCGCCTTCCTGCGCAGGCTCGGCCAGCTCGATCTGTTCATTTCGCTGCTTTACGTCGTACTGCTTGGTACCGTCGGCGGGCTGATGCTGGTCGAAAGCGTCAATGCGCTGCGCGCCACGCGCAGCGGTGCGGCACCGGTGCTGAAGAAATCCGGGCAGCACAACTGGATCCACCGCTTGCCGCTGAAGATGCGCTTCAGGGCCTCGAAACTGTTCGTCAGCGTCATCCCGGTGCTTGGCCTTGGCGCCGGCATCGGCTTCCTGTCGTCGATCATGGGCGTCGGCGGCGGCTTCATCATGGTGCCGGCGCTGATCTATCTCCTGAAAGTGCCGACTAATGTCGTCATCGGCACCTCGCTGTTCCAGATCATCTTCACCTCCGCCTACACGACGCTGGTCCACGCCACCACCAACCAGACGGTCGACGTCGTGCTGGCCTTCCTGCTGATGGCGGGCGGCGTGGCCGGCGCGCAATATGGCGCCAAGGCCGGCCAGAGGCTGCGTGGCGAACAGCTCAGGGCCTTGCTGGCGCTGCTGGTGCTGGCGGTGGCGATACGATTGGCCATCGGTCTTTTCGTCACCCCGCCCAATCTCTATTCGCTGTCTGCCGCGGGCCTCAACTGATGAGGGCTCCGAACGCGTTCGCAACCGCCATTTTCCTGTCGCTGCTTGCGGCCGCCGTGCCGGCGAAGGCACAGGTCCCGCTGACAGAAGGCATCCAGATCGGGCTCTCCACCGACAATGTCTCGATCACCGCCGGCTTTTCCGGCGCCGACCTGACCATCTTCGGTTCGCTGGAAAATCCCGATCCGCTCGTCGCCCGCCAGGGCCGTTACGATGTCATCGTCGTGCTCGAGGGTCCGCCCAAACCGGTGGTGGTGCGCCGCAAGGACCGGGTGCTCGGCGTCTGGGTCAATCTGGACTCCGAGACCTTCGAGAACGTGCCGATGTCCTATTCGGTGGCGACGACGCGGCCGCTGCAGGACATCACCGAGCCCAACAGCTACAAGCAGCTGTCGCTCGGCGCCTCCAACCTCTACATGCAACCCGCCGATGCCGGCGACAGCCCGGCGACGATCGAGGAATTCACTGCGGCGCTGCGGGAGCGCAAGTCGGCGACCGGCCTCTACAGCGAGAATGTCGGCGGCGTGCAATTCCTGTCGCAGAACCTGTTCCGCGCCACCGTCAGGCTGGCGCCGAACGTTCCGGTCGGCACCCACAAGGCGCGCGCCTTCCTGTTCAAGAGCGGCCTGTTCATCAAGGAAAGCTCGGCCCAGCTCGAAATCCGCAAATCCGGTTTTGAACAGTCGATCTTCCGTGTCGCGCACAATTATTCCTTCCTCTACGGCGTCTTCGCGATATCGCTGGCCATGCTGACCGGCTGGCTCGGGAGGCTGATCTTCCGGCGAGACTAATGCATGTCGCCCAAAAGTGGCCCCGGTTTTGGGAGACCGACATGCATCGAATCGAGAACCTAAATCGCGTCGCCTGAATCCGTTCAAACACGACACGCTTTAGAACTTTTCCCGAAAAGTGGTTTCCCTTTGCGGGAGCATGCGGTAGACCGCGCTCCCCAGCCAACTGGCAGACACAAACAATTCGGTTCGGCAGAGCAGCCCGTCCCCGGGCAGCGCGCGATTTCTCGTGGCGCCTATCGGCTCGCCGACGACCAATACAGGAACTTGTCATGCGACCAGCCTTCGGCGGCATCGACTTCGGCACTTCGAACTCCACCGTCGGTGTGGTCAGGAACGGGCAGCCGCGCCTCGTCGCGCTTGAAAACGGCCAGGTCACGCTGCCCAGTGCCGTGTTCTTCAATTTCGAGGACAACCGCACCTGTTTTGGCCGCCATGCCATCGCCAACTACACCGACAGCGTCGAGGGCCGGCTGATGCGTTCGCTGAAGAGCGTGCTCGGCAGTTCGCTTGCCCACGAGAAGACCCGCATCAAGGCCCGCTCGATCGGCTTCATGGAGATCGTCGCCATGTTCCTCGGCCATCTCAAGAAGAAGCTGGAGGTGGATGCCGGCGACACGGTCGAGACCGTGGTGCTCGGCCGGCCGGTGCAGTTCGTCGACGACGACGCTGAGGCCGACGCGAAGGCGCAAAGCGAACTCGAAAACGCCGCGCGCGCCCAGGGCTTCAAGCACATCGCTTTCCAGTTCGAGCCGATCGCGGCGGCGCTCGACTACGAGCAGAAAGTGACGCGCGAGGAACTGGCGCTGATCATCGACATGGGCGGCGGCACGTCGGACTTCTCGGTCGTGCGCGTTTCACCGCAGCGCTCCCGGTCGCTCGACCGCAAGGACGACATCCTGGCCAGCCGGGGCATTCATATTGGCGGCACGGATTTCGACCGGCTGCTGAGCATCGCCCATGTGATGCCGCAGCTCGGTTATCTCTCTCCAACCAAGGACGGCAAGCGCAACCTGCCGGCCAGCTATTTCATCGACCTTGCGACATGGCAGCGCATCAACCTGGTCTACACCACCAAGGCCATGACGCATCTACGCCAGATCCGCTACGAGGCCGAGCGCGCCGACCTGGTCGACCGCTTCATCCATATCGTCGAGCACCGCTACGGACACGCGCTGGCCGCCCTTGTCGAAAAGGCCAAGATCGAGCTGACCGACAGATCGTCCGCAGAGGTGGCGGTGAAGCTGCCGGGCGCGGAGTTCGCCGCCGACATCGCGCGCAGGGGGCTCGACGCCACGATTGCCAGGGATATCGAGCGGGTCACCGCAACCGTGGGGCAGACCATCCGGGACGCCCAGGTCAAGCCGTCCGACATCACCGCGGTGTTCCTGACCGGCGGATCGACCGCGATCCCGCTGGCAAGGCGAGAGATCCTGTCGCTGGTGCCGCAGGCATCCGTCATCGAGGGCGACATGTTCGGCTCGGTCGGACTTGGCCTGGCGCTGGATGCCCAACGGAAGTTCGCCTGACGCGGCCCACTCACGAGCGGGCGGGCACCGTTTCGTCGACGCCGGCGCCGAGATGCGCCTTGAGCGCCATCTGGGCCAGACTTGCCTGGCGATCGCGATGCGTGATCATGGCAAAGTCGCGTTTCGGCAAGGCGAGCGGCACTGATTTGAGACTGCCTTCGGCCACGGCGCGGGCCACGACAAGCTCCGAAATGATGGTGGCGCCGGCTCCGGCCTCGACCGCCTGGCGGATAGCTTCGTTGCTCGGCAGCACCAGGAATATCTGTAAATCGGCAAGCGAAATTCCTTCGCGACGCGCCAGATCCTCCAGCACCTCGCGCGTGCCCGAACCGCCCTCGCGGATGATCCAGCGCAGGCCCTTGATGTCGGGGTGGCCGGGCGTAGCTTCGGCGATCTCCGGATGCGAGCTGGCAACGACCAGCATGAGCCTGTCGACGTCGACCTTGGCGCGGCGCAATATGTCGGACTCGGTGCGCCCCTCGACCAGGCCGAGGTCGGCCGCGCCATCGAGGACATTGGCCTCGACCTGCCTGGTGTTGCCAATGGAGACGCTCAGCCTGACGGCCGGATAGGCTTCATGGAACGAAGCCAGCCGGCGCGGCAGCCAGTAGCTGGCGATGGTCTGGCTGGCGGCGATCGAGAGGCTGCCGGTGACCGTCTGCGAGACATGCTCCAGTACATTACGCGCGGCGGCGGCTCGCTCCAGGACGGCCTTGGCTTCCGGCAGGAACCGGTGACCGGTCTGGGCAAGCTCTATGTTGCGGCCGACGCGGTTGAACAGATGGACGCCGTGCTGTTCTTCAAGCGCCCGGATGGCCGCCGATGCGGCCGACTGCGAAATGCCCAGCAGTTCCGCCGCCTTGGTCATATGGCCGCGCTCGGCGACGGCGACGAAAATCCGCAACTGGTCCAGGGTCATGGGCGCATTAAGAACCAATATCGATCGAATTTACAAGAACAACTGATTAGACGGATCGATAGCTCTATTCTAAGTTTTCGGGCGAAGTTAGAAAAAATTCGCCGAGAGATCGCAGAGAGCAGAATGATCGGGCGGTTCAGATCCCTGCTTGCGCATTGGACCCGCGGCATAAGGCGGCGGCTGGCCGGCGATCGATATCACCCGGAAGAACACTACATGCGTGGCCCGGGACCGAAGACACGTGCCAAATCCGCAAGCCGCGCGGACACCCTGGGATCATGATCCAGGGACCGCCGCGCGGCGTGAATTCGGCACCATCGCAACGCCCGCTTGCCGACACGCGCGCACCGGATGAAGGCGATGGCGTCGACACCTCGCCTGACGTTTCCGACAGCATTGCCAAGACGACCTGCTACATGTGCGCCTGCCGCTGTGGCATCGATGTTCACATCAAGGATGGCAAGGTCCGCTACATCAACGGCAACAAGGACCATCCGGTCAATCGCGGCGTGATCTGCGGCAAGGGCAGCTCCGGCATCATGCAGCACTACAGCCCGGCAAGGCTAAAGAAGCCATTGCTGCGCACCGGCCCGCGCGGCTCGGGCGAGTTCCGCGAGATCGAGTGGGAAGAGGCATTCTCGATCGCGACGGAGCGGCTCTCCAACATCCGCCAGACCGACCCTAGGAAACTGGCCTTCTTCACCGGCCGCGATCAATCCCAATCCTTGACCGGCTGGTGGGCGAGCCAGTTCGGCACGCCGAATTTTGCCGCCCATGGCGGCTTCTGTTCGGTCAACATGGCGGCGGGCGGTCTCTACACGATCGGCGGCTCGTTCTGGGAGTTCGGCGAGCCCGACTGGGACAACACCAAGTACTTCATGTTGTTCGGAATCGCCGAGGACCACGATTCCAACCCGATCAAGATCGGCCTCGGCAAGCTCAAGGCGCGGGGCGCCAAGGTGGTGTCGATCAATCCGTGCCGCACCGGCTACAACGCGATTGCCGACGACTGGATCGGCATCCGGCCCGGCACCGACGGCCTGTTCGTGTTTGCCCTCATCCACGAATTGCTCAGGGCGGGCCGCGTCGATCTCGATTATTTGATCCGCTACACCAATGCCCATGTCCTCGTCGTGCAGGAGCCAGGTGCCGCCGATGACGGGTTGTTCATGCGCGATACCGACGGCGATCCGCAGGCCTGGGACAGGGTGGCGAAGACACCGGTCAGCGCCACCGATGCCACTGCGAAACCCGCGCTGACCGGCAGCTTCACGATCGACGGCCGCCATTGCGTGCCAGTGTTCCAGCTCATTGCCGACCGCTACCTCGATGAGAGCTATGCACCGGACGCGGCCGCCGAGCGCTGCGGCATTGCCGCCGATACGATCCGCAGGATCGCCGCCGAACTCGCCCATGTCGCCTTCGAACAAACGATCGAGTTGCCGATCGCCTGGACCGACTGGGCCGGGCGCCGGCACGAGACGATCAAGGGGCGGCCTGTCTCGATGCACGCCATGCGCGGCATTTCCGCCCACTCGAACGGTTTTCACACATGCCGCGCCATCCATTTGCTTCAAGTCCTCTTGGGCACGGTGGATGTCCCCGGCGGCTTCCGTTTCAAGCCGCCTTACCCTCGTTCCGCGCCGTCCGGACCGAAACCTGCGGGCAAGACCGTCAAGCCGATGACGCCGCTTGACGGCATGCCGCTTGGTTTCGTCTGTGGGCCGGACGACCTGCTGGTCGACGAGGTCGGCACGCCGACCCGTATCGACAAGGCCTATTCCTGGGACGCGCCGCTGGCGGCGCATGGCCTGATGCATACCGTCATCCGCAACGCCTGGGCCGGCGATCCCTACAGGATCGACACGCTGATGATGTACATGTCGAACATGGCGTGGAATTCCTCGATGAACACCATCGAGACCATGGCCATGCTGACCGACCATGATGACGCGGGCAACTACAAGATCCCCTTCATCATCTATTCCGACGCCTATTATTCCGAGACCGTGCCGTTCGCCGACCTCGTGCTGCCGGATACGACCTATCTCGAGCGGCATGACTGCATCAGCCTGCTTGACCGGCCGATCAGCCACGCCGATGGCCCGGGCGACGCTATTCGCCATCCCGTCGTCGAACCGGACCGTGATGTCCGGCCGTTCCAATCGGTGCTGATCGAACTCGGCGTGCGGCTTGGATTGCCAGGTTTTGTCGACGAGGACGGCACGGCCAAGTACCGCGACTACGCCGACTACATCGTCAACCATGAGCGCACACCAGGCATCGGCCCGCTCGCGGGCTGGCGCGGCAAGGATGGGACCTCGATCGGCAGGGGTGAGGCCAACCCGGACCAGTTGCAGCGCTACATCGACAATGGCGGCTTCTGGCATCACGATTTCGCGGACGACCAGCGCTACTACAAGATGGCCAACCGCTCCTATCTCGACTTCGCCGTGCAGATGGGCTTCATCCCCAAGGCGGAGCCAATCGTCTTCCAGCTCTATTGCGAGCCGATGCAGCGCTTCCGTCTTGCCGCGCGCGGTCATGGCCGCGTCTTGCCACCGAAGGGCGATCGCCAGCGCATCGAGACCTACATGGACCCGCTGCCCTTCTGGTACATGCCCTTCGAGGAAGCAGTCGTCGACCTCGAAAAATATCCGCTGCACGCGCTGACGCAGCGGCCGATGCACATGTACCATTCGTGGGGATCGCAGAATGCGTGGCTGAGACAGATCACCAGCCAGAACCGGCTGTTCGTGCATCACCGGACGGCAGCAGATCTAGGCCTTGTCGATGACGACTGGGTATGGATCGAGAGTATCAACGGCAGAGTGAAGGGACAGATCAAGCTGATCGACGGGGTGAACGAAAGCACGGTCTGGACCTGGAACGCCATCGGCAAGCGGCGCGGCAGCTGGGGGCTGAAGGACGACGCGGCCGAATCCAATCGCGGTTTCCTGCTCAATCATATCATCGGCGACCAGACCTCGGCTGACGCTCAGGGCAAGCGCTATTCAAACTCCGATCCGGTCACCGGCCAGGCGGCATGGTTCGACCTGCGCGTGCGCATCGTCAAATGCGCTGATGAGGAAGCCGGCTTCACCGAGCCGCAGTTCGAACGTTTCCAGCAGCCGCCGCATTTCGAACCCTCGCCCGACAAGCTGACTTTCGGGGCCGAGTTCCGCAGGGCAAGAGAGGCGGCCGAATGACCTGTCTGCCAAGTCAAAGCGGCAAGAAGCTCGGCCTCGTCATCGATCTCGACACATGCGTCGGCTGCCAGGCCTGCGTCACCGCCTGCAAGGAGTGGAACACCGGCGGCCACATGGCGCCGCTGACCGACATCGACCCTTATGGCGGCCATGTCGACGGCGTCTGGTTCAACCGCGTGCACAGCTACGAGCACACCACCGAGATGGGCGGACGCACGGTCAACTTCCCGCGCTCCTGCCTGCATTGCGAGACGCCGGCCTGCGTCACCGTCTGCCCGACCGGCGCCTCCTACAAGCGGGCTTCGGACGGCATCGTGCTGGTCGACGAGGACAAGTGCATCGGCTGTAAATTGTGCAGCTGGGCCTGCCCTTACGGCGCACGCGAATTCGACACCGATATCGGCGTCATGAAGAAATGTACGCTGTGCGTGGACCGCATCTACAATGACAACCTGGCTGAAGAGGACCGCGTGCCGGCCTGCGTCGCTGCTTGCCCGACCAGCGCCCGGCATTTCGGCGACCTGGGCGATCCCCTGTCGGCTGTCTCGCAACTGGTGGCGGAGCGCGGCGGCGTCGACCTGATGCCGGAGCTCGGCTATCACCCTACCAACAAGTACCTGCCGCCGCGCGCCCATACACCGCGCGCCGCATCGGTGGCCGCGCCGGCGCTTGAACCGGTGCGGGCCGAAGGCGGCTTCCTCGGCTGGGTCGACCGCATGCTTTCGAACTAGCCATGCATCCAGCCTTCTCCGTTGTCTTCTTCACCACCGCCACGGGCGCCGGCTATGGGCTGCTCGCGCTACTGGGCGTGCTCGGAGGATTCCAGGTCATCCCTCCCGATTTCTGGCTGGGCTTCATCGGCCTTGGGCTGGCACTCGGCCTGATCGCGGCCGGCCTGTTATCGTCGACCGGCCACCTCGGCAGACCCGAACGCGCCTGGCGGGCATTCTCGCAGTGGCGGAGCTCATGGCTGTCGCGCGAAGGTGTTGCCTCGGTCATCACCTTCATCCCGGCGGGACTGTTTGGCATCGGTTGGGTATTTTTTGGCCGCACCAGTGGCTGGGTGGCCATTGCTGGACTGCTGGCCGCCTGCGGCGCGATCGTCACCGTCTGCACCACGGGCATGATCTATTCGTCGCTGAAGCCGATCGCCCAGTGGCACAGCCGCTATACGCTGCCGGCCTATCTCATCTTCTCGGCGATGACCGGCAGCGTGCTGCTGAACGCACTGCTACAGGGATTTGCTCTCAGCTCGAAAGCGATCCTAGTGGCTTGCGTGCTGCTGACCCTGCTCGGCTGGGGCTGGAAGCTCGCGACCTGGCGCTACAATGACCGGCTGGAGATCGCAACCAACGCCAACACCGCGACCGGGCTGGCCGGCGGCACGGTGCGGTCGCTGGAATGGCCGCATACCGAGGAAAACTACCTGCTCAAGGAAATGGGTTTCCGCATCGCACGCAAACACAGCGCGCGGCTGCGCCAGATCGCACAGCTCCTGGCCTTTGCCTTGCCCGTCCTGCTGCTTGCCATTGTCTTCGCGCTACCATGGCCCTTCGCAGCGGCGCTGTCGGTGCTCGCCGTGATCGTGCAGTTCGCCGGCATGCTGGTCGAACGCTGGCTGTTCTTCGCCGAAGCGAAGCACACCGTCACGCTCTACTACGGCAGGTAGGGAACGCCAACATGCCATCGCAATTGCTGGATGTCAGTTAGTGTTGTCGTAAGTTGTGGCTCGGAAGAATGTGTCGTAGTTCTTGGAACGGCATCTTCCGGATTGGCATAGCAGGCGATGATCCTCACTCCCTTCAATTTAGCGTCGTATCTCGCACGAGGGGTTTGCGTTGCGGGCATTTTGGTTTTTGCTTCCCACGATTCAATAGCAGGCGCGCTCGAAGCCGACGCCGCCTTTGAAGCGAAGAATTATACAGAAGCGTACAAAGAATGGACGGCCCTCGCCCTAGAGGGCGATGTCACTGCGCAGTTTAATGTCGGATATCTGTATTCCAGGGGGCTTGGTGTGCCTCTGGATTATTCCAAGGCTGCCGAATGGTGGGGTAAGGCGGCGGATCAGGACATGGCAGTGGCCGAGTTGAATCTTGGTCTTTTGTATTCTTGGGGAAAAGGCGTTCAGCAAGACGAAGCGAAAGCGGTGGAACTTTGGCGCGGTGCCGCTGTTCAAGGTTTGGCCGAGGCTCAGCAATATCTTGGATACATGTATTTTGTTGGCAAAGGAGTACCCCAAAGCGGTGCCGATGGGGTTCTTTGGTCGACCAAAGCAGCGGAACAAGGCAACGTTGACGCGCAGGTAAACTTGGCCGCCGCCTACCTGACCGGCGAGGCCGTGGATAAAAACGACAAGCTGGCCTTTTATTGGTACGAGAAGGCCGCACAGCAAAATAACGGCAAAGCGCAGTTCAACTTGGGCGTGATGTACTTGAAAGGCGTTGGTGTCGAGAAGAATATCGAGCTTGCTGTCCAATGGCTGAAACGCTCCGCAGCGCAAGGGCATAATGGTGCGGAAGAGGCGCTCGACCGCATACAGGCAGCATTGAAGAAAACTTGAATTCCATCAAGACTAAGCGGCGACCTCAGCCCGGTCGCAGCATCGAGCGAGAGATCGCGAAGATGCGGTCCGCGCCAAGCATATAGGCCATTAGGGTGTCCAAGCGGAACAGCCCGGCATAGGCGCGGTCGAGCACGTTGAGCGAACCTGTATAGGCACCGAAGGCCGGCATGATCATGCGGCCGCCGTCGCCGGCAAAGCAGCGCCGCCGCACCGAACGGCCGCGTTGGACGATGCGGGCGCATGGATGCAGATGTCCCGCTATTTCACCCTCGACGCGTACCTTCGACGGCTCATGGCGGAACAGCAGCGAGCCGATGGCGAGTTCACGCACCGTTTCGCCCGGCAGGTCGGCGGGTGCTTCCGGATCGTGATTGCCGGCGACCCAGAACCAGTCGCGGCCTGCCATCAACACTTCCAGCCGCGCGCGAAAACTTGCATGCATGCGCTCGGCGCCTCTGCCGTCATGGAAGCTGTCGCCCAGGCTGATGACGATGGATGGCTGGTAGTCTGATATCACCGCCTGCAGTCTCAGCAGGGTCGCGCCGGTGTCATAGGGCGGGATCAGCGCACCGCGCCTTGCCAGCGACGACCCCTTTTCGAGATGCAGATCGGAAACGGCCAGAAGCCGCAGATCCGGAAAATAGAGCACGCCGCGCGGGTCGCAGACGGCGCGCTCGCCGGCGATGCCGACGAGATCGGCCTCGGCTATCAGCGATGCGCGCGCCAGCGAAAAATTCATCGGGAAATCAGACTCATCTTTGGCCCATGGCCTCTTCGACCAGATCGGCGGCTTCCATAAGCAAGGACTCGTTGGCGCCGCCATTCACCGATTCCTTGCCGATCTCCAGCATGATCGGCACCGCCAGCGGCGAAATCTGATCGAGATGCTTATGCATGATTCGACCACGCACGCGCGAGAGCATCTCGGCAAGTCTGCTGACATCGAGCAAACCGGCCGACGCATCGGTGCGCGTTGCCTGCAGCAGGATATGGTCCGGCTCGTGGCTGCGCAGCACGTCATAGATGAGATCGGCCGACACCGTTACCTGGCGGCCGCTCTTCTCCTGGCCGGGAAAGCGCTTCTCGATCAACCCGGCGATGACGGCGCAGGTGCGGAAGGTCCGCTTCAGCATCCAGCTGTCGTTCAGCCAGGCCTCGAGGTCGTCGCCGAGCATATCTTCGTCGAACAAGGCGGCCAGGGATGGTTTCTTCGTCTTGAACAAGGCGGCCATGTCGTCAAGCGCCCAGACGGCCAGCGAATAGTCGGTGGCGACGAAGCCGAGCGGCCGAGCGTTGGCCCGCTCCAGCCGTCGCGTCAAAAGCATGCCGAGCGTCTGGTGCGCCAGCCTGCCTTCGAAAGGATAGGCGACCATGTAGTGGCGGTTGCCGCGCGGAAAAGTTTCCACCAGGAGGTCGCCGCGCTTCGGCAGCACCGATTTTTCCTTCTGCAGCCGCAGCCAGTCGGCGACCTGTTCGGGCAGCGCCTGCCAGCGGCCGCTGTCGGCCAGCATGCCGCGCACCTGATCGGCCAGATAGGTCGAGAGCGGAAACTTGCCGCCGGCATAGGACGGCACGATGATGTTGGCGCCGGCGCCGTTGGAGACGACGCATTCATTCTCGCGAATGCCCTCGAAGCGCAGCACCTTGCCGGCGAACAGGAAATTGTCGCCGGGACGCAAGGTCTCGGCGAAATACTCCTCGACCTTGCCCAGCACCGGCCCGCCGCGGCCCGCCATGCCGCGGCCCTGCCTGACATAGCGGACATTGAGTTCCGGCATTTCGACGATGGTGCCGACATTCAGCCGGTATTGCTGCGCGATGCGAGGATGCGAGACGCGCCACAGCCCGCCAACCGTCTTTCGAATGCGGGCGTAGCGCTCGTAATTCTTCAGCGCATAGCCGCCAGTGGCGACGAAATCGACGACGCGGTCGAAGGTCTCGCGCGCCAGCGCAGCATAGGGCGCGGCACTTCGCACCTCTTCGAACAAATGATCCGCATCAAAGGGTGCGCCGCAGGCAACACCGAGCACATGTTGCGACAGCACGTCGAGAGCGCCGTTGATCAATGGCGGCGTGTCCTGCGCGCCGAGATAATTGGCGTCGAGGGCGGCCCTGCATTCCAGCACCTCGAAACGGTTTGCCGGAATGAGGATCGCTTTCGACGGCTCGTCCATGCGGTGGTTGGCGCGGCCGATGCGCTGCGCCAGCCGGCTCGCCCCCTTCGGCGCGCCGACATGCACGACCAGGTCGACATCGCCCCAGTCGATGCCGAGATCCAGCGTCGACGTCGCGACGATGGCGCGCAATGTATTTTCGCCCATCGCCTTCTCGACCCGTCGACGCTGGCCGACTTCGAGCGAGCCGTGATGCAGGGCAATCGGCAGCGAGTCCTCATTTGCCCGCCACAATTCCTGGAACAGGAGTTCCGCCTGGCTGCGTGTGTTGACGAACAGGATCGTTGTGCGGTGCCGCTTGATCGCTTCATAGATTTCGGGGATGGCGTAGCGGGCCGAATGGCCGGACCACGGCACATGCTGTTCCGAGTCGAGAATGGAGATGTCGGGCTTGGCCCCGCCGGCCACGGTGATCAGGCCGGCCATGGCGCCCGGCGGATTCTGGGCGACTAGCCAACGCCGCAACTCGTCGGGCTCGGCGACCGTTGCTGACAAACCGATCGTCTGCAGGCCGGGCATGTAACTGCGCAGCCGCGCCAGGCCGAGCGCCAGCAGATGGCCGCGCTTCGACGTCACCAGCGAGTGCAACTCGTCGAGCACGACATAGCGCAGATCCTCGAAGAAACGCCGGGCATCGGGCGCCGCGATCAGCAGTGCCAACTGCTCCGGCGTGGTCAAAAGGATGTCAGGCGGCACCAGCTTCTGCCGCTGGCGCTTGTGCGAGGGCGTGTCGCCCGTGCGCGTCTCGATGGTGACAGGCAGGCCGATCTCCTCCACCGGTTTGCCGAGATTGCGCTCGATATCGACCGCAAGCGCCTTCAGCGGCGAGATGTAGAGCGTGTGGATGCCGCGATGTGCCTGGCCTGATTTTCTCTTTGGCCGGTTGGCCAATTCGGTCAGCGAGGGCAGGAACCCGGCCAACGTCTTGCCGGCGCCGGTCGGCGCGATCAGCAGCACCGATTGGCCGTCTTGAGCTTTCGCCAGGAGTTCGATCTGATGGGCGCGCGGCGACCAGCCCTTTTCGCCAAACCATCGGATGAATGGTTCGGGCAGGGCGACGGTGGCATTCTGTTCGGCAAGGCGCGGCTGCTCTGTCACCTGCCAGAGGTAGCGCGACGGCAGTCAATCGCCAAGAAGAATCGGAACAAAAGGGGATCGCTCTTTCCCTTTTCCCTTATGGGGAGAAGGGCAAGCTCTCGTCTTAAGGCCGCCGAAACCCCGTCGGACCACCATAGAGATAGCCGATGCGGGCGACAGCGTCCTTCAGCCCTTCGCGCGACACCAGCATGGTGTGGCCGTTGGCATGGATCATCGTGTCGGCGTCGGTCATGACGGCGACATGGCCCTTCCAGAACACCAGATCGCCGCGCCGCAACCCTGAGAAATCAGGTCCCGGTTCCAACGGCTCGCCGAGCGTCGCCGCCTGCATGTCGGAATCGCGCAGCACGTTCCTGCCGGTCATTCGCATCGCCAGTTGCACCAGGCCCGAACAATCGATGCCGAAGCCGGAAGCGCCGCCCCAGAGATAGGGTGTGCCGAGAAACATCTCAGCCACCGAAACATAGTCGGCGGCCACATCACCGAGAGGCCGCAGATGACCTGCGATGATCGCCTCGCCGGAGGGCAGGACGGCATAGTGCGTGCCGCGGGTCTCGGCGGCGCCCGTCACCGCCACCGTCGACCCCATCGACAATTGTCCTGCGATCGGAAACCTCAGATCGGGTCCAGGATAGAGAAAAGTGCGTGGTGCCGAGACGATGTGCGTGGGCGCATGGTCCCGCCTGCCCAGCATCGTGTCGGCGACATAGCCGACATAGCCGTCGCGTTCGGCCTGGACCCAGGCCCAGCCTTCAGCCACTTCGAAGACCAGGACATCATCGCCGAACAAGACTTGCGTGTTGACGCCGGCATCAGGCCGCGGTGCCTTGCGGATATCGGCCACGGACGCGGTGATCCGCGCCGGCCGACCGGCAACGAAGCGGTCGGCGGCGACCTCACCCTGCAGCCGTGCATCGGCAAGGTCGGAACGGAAAGCGTGAAGGCGGGCATCCCTGGCGGTCAAATCGGCAACTCTGAAATTAGATGGGTAACTCGTGAGCCTTGGCAATGATACCATCGCCGAAGCGCTCGACAAAGAGCGCGCCCTCGACCGTGCGCCTGATCAGCACATTGCGCTTGTCGAGTTCGTCGCGATGGCGCGACACCAGCTTCAGCGCGCCCATCGTGTCGAGCGCGCGGGTGATGACCGGCTTGGTGACATTGAGGCGGGCGGCGAGACCGCGCACGGTGTGCGGCGGCGGGTCGAGATAGATGGTGAACAGGATCGCGGTCTGGCGCATGGTCAGATCGGGCGCGTCCTCGCGCACCTGCGACAGCATCACTTGCTGCCACAGTCGCAAGGCCTGGCTCGGGCGCATCGCAATCGACATCGCGCCAGCATGACGGCAAATTGTTTCGGTTCCGTTTCAGTTTCCGACCTTTTTGTTGAACCGGGATCTCTGGACAAACGGGTTCCGTTTGTCCGGGAAAACCGGTTCCGGACCATGGTTAGCCAAAGCGTTTCAAGATGATCCGCTCCAGCGCGCGGATGCCTTGCGCCTCGCCGCCGGCGGGGCCATGCGGGCGGTCCGCGGGGTTCCAGGCGAAGATGTCGAAATGCGCCCAGCCAACGGTCTTCTCGACAAAGCGCTTCAGGAACAGTGCCGCCGTGATCGAGCCGGCGAAACCATCCGTGGTAACATTGTTGATGTCGGCGATCTTCGACGACAATTTTGCATCGTAGGGCCGCCACAACGGCATGCGCCACAGCGGATCCTCGGCCGCGACGGAAGCCGCCGCCAGGTCAGATGCCAGCGCTTCGTCGCCGGTATAGAATGGCGGCAGGTCGGGGCCGAGCGCGACACGCGCTGCCCCGGTCAGCGTTGCCATGTCGACCAGAAGCTGCGGCTCCTCCTCGTCGGCCAGCGCCAGCGCATCGGCCAGCACCAGCCGTCCTTCGGCGTCCGTGTTGCCGATCTCGACGGACATGCCCTTGCGGCTCGCCAGCACGTCGCCGGGCCGGAAGGCGTTGCCGGCAATCGAATTCTCGACCGCGGGAATGAGCACGCGCAGCCGCACATTCAGTCCGGCAGCCATGATCATCGAGGCGAGGCCAAGCACGTTGGCTGCGCCGCCCATGTCCTTCTTCATCAGCAGCATGCCGGACGATGGCTTGATGTCGAGACCGCCAGTGTCGAAACAGACACCCTTGCCGACCAGCGTCACCTTCGGCGCGCCTTGCGGCCCCCATCGCATGTCGATCAGGCGCGGCGCGCCGGCCGACGCGCGGCCGACGGCATGGATCATCGGGAAGTTCCGCTCGAGGAGATCGTCACCCTTCACCACCGAGACTTCGGCCTTGTGCCTGCCGGCCAAGGTCCGAACCGCCTTCTCCAAGTCTTCCGGGCCCATATCGCTGGTCGGCGTGTTGACCAGATCGCGTGTCAGGAAAACGCCATCGGCAATGCGGCGAACGCGTCCGGCATCGACGCCGGCAGGCAAGCCGAAGCGCAGTGCCTTGCCGGGTTTCTTGCCGTAGCGGGTGAAGACATAGCCGCCGAGCATCAGCGCGGTTGCCGAGAGTTCCGGCTCGGTCGGCGTCGAGGCGAAATGCCAGTCGCCCTCCGGCAAGGCTTTCGACAATGCGCCGAGGGCGAGCGCGCCTTCGCCATCTCCGATACCGAACAAGGCGCCGCCGAGCGCTCCGTTTTCGCCAGGCACGACCAGCGTCCTGCCTGCCTCGCCGGAAAAGCCGTTGGCTCTGGCCCAGGCGACAGCGGCTGGCGCAAGACCGGCTGCCTCGAGGCCGTCCCTGGCGACCAGATGGACCGGCAGTGCGCCCGGCAATTTCTTCTCGACGAGTTCGACAGGCATTCGATGTTCTCCATGCGGCGGCCCCCGAGTCGCCGTTCTTAACTGTCCGTTAGGGTTAACAGAATATTTCTGCGGGAGGGAAGACGGCCACGCAATGGCCGCGCATGAATGGAGGCCCGGGGCCGATGCCGACCAACCGCAGGATCAACGCCAGGGGAAAACGGCTCATCACCACGGCCCTTGTGCTGGCGCTCGCGGCGGGCGTTGCCGGTTGCGGAACCGACAAGCTCTCCACCGGCTCTATCGGACGCAGCGGCGGCAAACCTCTGGAAACCATGTCGGCCGGAGAACTGCACAATGCCACCGGCGCACTTGGCCAATCCTATGCCAGGAACCCCAACGACAAGCGGATAGCGACAAATTATGCGGCGGCATTGCAGATGGATGGCGACGCCGACCAATCGCTCGCCGTGATGCGCAAACTGGCGATCGCTCTGCCGAAGGATCGTGACGTGCTTGCCTCCTACGGCAAGGCACTGGCGGCCAATGGCCAGTTCGAGCCGGCACTCGACGCCGTGCGCCGCGCTCAGACGCCGGAATATCCCGACTGGAGGCTGGTGTCGGCCGAAGCGGCCATTCTCGACCAGATCGGCCAGAAGGCCGATGCGCGCCAGCTTTACCGCAAGGCGCTCGAACTCAAGCCGAACGAGCCTTCGGTGCTCTCCAATCTTGGCATGTCCTATGTGTTGGAAGGGGACCTGCGCACCGCCGAAACCTATATGCGCTCGGCCGCGCAGCAGCCGAATGCGGACAGCCGGGTCCGTCAGAACCTGGCGCTGGTCGTCGGCCTGCAGGGCCGTTTCGACGAAGCCGAAAAGATCGCCTCGCAGGAACTCTCGCCCGAACAGGCGCAGGCAAATGTCGCCTATCTTCGCCAGATGCTGGCCCAGCAGAATGCCTGGAGCCAGCTCAAGGATCAGGACAAGTCAAAGCCCGCGACCAACTGAGGCGACAATCTGCAGAGACCTTGAATGAAGAAGCCGCGGGGGCGCGGAGCCCCGGGGTTGTTGTGTTATTAGGTATTAACAAAAGGAACCCCCCCCCCCCGCCGCGCGGGAGCGTGGGGGGGTGGGGGT
>NZ_JAMYQF010000080.1:0-22466 GCF_040320745.1 Mesorhizobium sp. M0621
CTCGACAACCAGAGAGAAGACGGACAAACCCCGTTTTACGGGGCATGCACATGCGGCATTTCGATTCACTCAAAACTTTCCCCGGACAGCCCTGCACGAGGGGGGAGATCGCAGCATCACCGCCGCGCCCTCCTTCTGTGGCATTTGAATAAAAGCCACCTGTGGATATTTACTTCGCGTTCCGCCAGGCCCGGCAAGATGCAAATCAGGGCGGGATCATGGAGGGACCATTGACCAGCGATTTTTCAGCCGCCCGCATCCACCTCGAACGTACCTATCACTATCTGCAAGGCAATGACGAGACGAGCCGCGCTGCCTGTGACGCCCTCGATCTGTTGATCGAAGCGGTGGCGGAAGCACAGCATAGGCGACCCGAGGCTGGCGTGCTGGAGTTTCCGCGATCGACGGCGCGGCGAACCGGTTAGGATGTGTTGCGTTTCAGGTTGGGCCGGCCTGACCTGAAACGCGGCGCAGCGGGATCACGATGCCTTGCGGGCCGGCTCGGTCGCGCGCGAAACAATCGCCTCCAGCGGCTCCGGCCGGTGCAACAAAAACCCCTGACCGTAGGCGACGCCCATGTCGCCGAGCATCGTCAGCGTTTCCTGCCGTTCGATCTTCTCGCCGACTACGTCGCAGCCGAGGCTGCGGGCGATGCTGGTGATGGCCAGCACGATTTCGCGGTCGAAGCGACTTTGCGTGATGTGCTCGATGAAGGAACCGTCGATCTTGATCGTGTCGACGGGGAAGCGCCTGAGATATTCGAACGAACTCATGCCGGCGCCGAAATCGTCCAGGCTGACCCGACAGTGCCGCTCACGCGCCTTGCGAACGAACTGTTCGGCGGCGTCGAAATTGGTGACGGCGGCGGTTTCGGTGATCTCGAAGCCGATGCCCGAATGCGGCGCTCCGGTCTCTTCGATGATGCTGTCGACGAACGCCCACAGCTGCGGATCGCTCAACGTCTGCGCCGACAAGTTGAAGCCGAGCGTCAGCGCGCCCGAGCGCAAGGCGGCGCCATGGCGCGACAGCGCGGTGCGGATGATCCAGCGGTCGAGCCGCGACGCGATACCAAAGCGCTCGGCCACCGGAATGAACTCGCCGGGCGGCACCAGCCGGCCGTTGCGTGCGATGAGCCTGGCCAACACTTCGACATGGCGGCTTTCCTGCCAGGGCTTGCCCAGCAGATGGATTTCCTGGCCGAACAGTTTCAGCCGTCCGTCTTCCATGGCATCAACGGTGTCGGCGGCGACGCGCGCGGCATTCAGCCCGCCCGATCCCGCTTCCGCTGCCGTGGAGAACACCGCGAAACGGTTGCGTCCGGCAGCCTTGGCCGCATAGCAAGCGTCGTCGGCGCAGGCGAGCGCGTCGGCGACGGTGGTGCTGGCATCGTCGATGAAGGCGATTCCGATCGAGGCCGCCAGCTTGCGGGTCGACACTGCCCGGCCGAGATCCGCCTCGCGCACGGCGCCAAGCACGGCAGCGGCGATCCTCTCGGCCTGTACGGCATCGCAATGTGGCACCAGCAGTGCGAATTCGTCGCCGCCCAGCCGCGCCGCGTGTGCTGTCGGCGGCAGGCAGCCGCGGATGCCGGCTGCAACGCTCTTCAGCGCCAGGTCGCCGGCGGCGTGGCCGGCAAAGTCGTTGAGCGCCTTGAAGTAGTCGAGATCGACATAGAACACCGCCAGCGGCGCACCCGCCACGATATGGTCGGCGAGCAGCCGGTCGAAGGCGGAGCGGTTCCACAGGCCGGTCAGCGCGTCGTGGCGGGCGGCATAGGCGAGTTCCTGCTCCCGCTCCTTGTCCTCGGTGATGTCGCGCACCGTACCGAGGATCTGGCCGGCAGCACCCGCACCGGTGATGAAGCGCACCAGCGATTCGACATGCCGGACCTGGCCGTCCCGCCGGATGATACGGTATTGCGAGGCCGTGACACCGTCCGAGCCGGGCGGCGGCAGGTGGGCCTGCTCAGTGGCCTCCTTGTCGTCGGGGTGCAGATAACTGTGCCAGAGGCCGGCCGTCACCTCGTCGGTGTCGGCAACGAGGCCGAATATGTCCCTGGTGCGGGCGTCCCAATAGCTCCTGTTGGTGGCGATATCGTAGTGCCAGATGCCGGTGCCGCTGGCGGCGAGCGCCAGGCGAAAACGCACATTGACCTGCTCGAGCTCGGCTTCGGCCGCCTTCTGCTTGGTGATGTCTGTCTGCACACCCATCAGCCTGAGCGGTTTTCCGGTCGCGTCGCGCTCGACGATGCCGCCGCGATCGAGCACCCACACCCAGTGGCCCTGCTTGTGCTTCAGCCGGAGTTCGGTCTCGATGGCATCGGTTTGGCCAGCAATGTGGCGGTCGCCGCTGGCCAGCGCCCGCTCGCGATCGTCGGGATGGGTCAACTGCAGCCACAGGTCGCTGGTGTTGGCCAGTTCGCTCTCGTCATAGCCCAGCATCCGCGCCCAGGTCGCCGAATAGAAGCAGTCGCCGGTGCGAAGATCCCAGTCCCAGACGCCAAGATGGGCGCGTTCCAGGGCCTTGGCCCAGAACGTTCCATTGCGACTCTTCTTGTCCCGACCAGCCATCGTCTGTTTCGCTCATCCTCGCCGCTGGGCAATCTGCGGCAAAACCAGAGAAGAAAGCGTTACTTGGGCTGAGACAGGCGGTTCCGTGCCTCCTGACCTGCCACCTCTGCACTCTCGCCTTTCGATTGGCCGGCAAGAACCGGAGTTTTGTGCCCGCCGGATCGTCCTAGTCATGGCTCCAGGTCGTCGGCCAATCCGATGATCGCGTTGCAGAGACAAAGAGGACCTTCCAATGACTAGCCAAGAAGACAATAAGGCCGTCGTCGTCAGATGGTTCACCGACTTCTGGGGTGAAACCTGCGACCTGTCCGTCGTCGACGACATTGCCGCGCCCGACATGCTGCTGAAATACTCGCTGCACGAGCCGCGCCGCGGTCGCGACGACATCAAGGCCTTCATGACCGACTTCCGCGCCGCCTTCCCGGACCTCAACTTCTGGGCCACGGCCGACCTGATCGCCGAGGGCGACTATGTCGTCGGCCAGTGGGAGGGCGGCGGCACGCACACCGGCCCGGCCTTCAGCGATTTCCTCGTCGGCTCGCTGCCCGCCGCCACCGGCCGCACCATGCGCTTCACCGGCACCACCGTGCTGAAGGTGGTCGACGGCAGGATCGTCGAGGAGATCGGCCTCGACGATGGCGTAGCCGCTCTTACCCAGCTCGGCCTGATCAAAACCGCTGATCGAGCCGCATGATTGAACGTGGGTCATCGCCGCTCAGGCGATGCCCTCGATCGTGATAGGAGCTTGACGACAAGCAGCCTGCAACCGTTGAAATCCGGAGCATCCCGACTGTCGCGGGAGAGCGGCCAGGCGGCATTGGCGCCGCCTGGCTTCATAGCTTGCCGGCCCGGCGCTTACTGGCTAGGAGCCGTCGCGTGCTCGCATGACACTTTCGGATTCATGTCGGCAAAAGTGCCGGTCGGGTTGCCCTTCCAGGCCCAGACATGCAGTTCGTAGAATTCACCCAGGCCATAGCGGTTGGGCGCGCTGTTGAAGTTGAACAGCTGGCCGTCCAACGACGCCGGCCCCTTCGAGGAGATGTATTCGACCGCCACCAGTTGCAGCGTTCCGTCGGCCATCGGCTCGTACATCACGGCTTCGGGACGGGCGATGTCGATCTTGTCGTCCTTCAGATACTGGCCGTTGACATAGTGGATGCCCATGGCGCCGCCGGTGATGCCGCTGGCGCAGGGAATGGGCGAATAGCCCTCTGATGTAGCGGCCTTGACGTCGAGAAACCGGCTGTTGGCAGCCCGAACCTTGTCGGCCAGCGGATTCGGAACGGACGCAAACGCGGCCGCTTCCTGATGCGCCTGTGCGAGGCTGGTGCAGACGGCCAGCATGGCCCCTGCCATGAGAAGTCTGTTGCGTAAGTTCGATATCATCTTCATTCCATTCTTCTTGAAAAAGCACAGCTGGCCGGCCGCCGAAAATACGGAGGCCCGGCAGGCAAGCGCTGTGACTGTTGTTGCTTGGAGATCCCAAAAACGATGCCAGGAATGGTCATCCCTTTGGCAGATACGGGATCGTTCCGGCCAGATCGGTGTTGTCGATCATCTGGAAACGGCTTTCGCTGCCGCCCTGACGGGCCGAAACGAAGGGTGCATAGGCCGGATCGTTGGTGAAGGCGCGGGCCGCCGCTTCCGACGGGAACGCCATCAGGGCGATCAGCGTGGTGTCGAGCGGCTTGCCTTCGAGCGTCTTCACATTGCCGCTGCGCGACAGATATCTGCCGCCATGCTTGTGGACGAGGTCATGCACCGATGCGGCGTAGGCCGGCACCCACTGCGGGTCGTTTATCTTGATGTCTGCGATAACGTAAGCGGTCATGACAGTCTCCTGGTTGCGGTGCACAGGGTATCCCGTGCAACCGGCCAAAGAGCTCGCATGGCAAGGCGCTCGCCAACCAGTCCGCGATCTGTACTGGGGTAGTACAGTTTCCGTACTGGCCGCCTCATTCATGAAGGCCTAATGTTCGACCCAAGTTGGAGGGAGAGGCACAATCATGACCCAGCACGGATACAAACAGTTCTGCCCGCTATCGATGGCCGCCGAGGTGCTGTGCACCCGCTGGACGATGGTGCTGATGCGTGAACTGGTGGCTGGTTCGACCCGCTTTAACGACCTGCGCCGCGGCGTCCCCAAAATGTCGCCAACCCTTCTGTCGCAACGGCTGAAGGAGCTTGAGATCGCCGGGATCGTCGAACGCGGCGAGGTTCAGGGCGAGAAGGGGATCTTCGACTATCGGCTGACGGAGGCCGGCCGGGATTTGCGCCCGGTCGTCGAGGCGATGGGCTTCTGGGGGCAGAAATGGGTCGAGTCCCGGCTGTCGCTCAAGAACCTCGATCCGTCGTTGCTGATGTGGGACATGCGGCGCAATTTGAACCCCTCGCCGCTGCCCGAGGGGCGCACGGTGATACAATTTCTGTATCAGGATCTACCGGCGTCCAAACGCTCGTGGTGGCTGATCGTCGAGAAGCACGGCGAGGTCGATCTGTGCTGGTACGATCCGGGCTTCGACGTCGACCTCTACGTCTCGACCGACCTGCACACGATGACGGCGATCTGGATGGGATTGCTGACCGTCGAGAAAGCCGGCGCGAAGGTTGCACTGACCGGCGACCAGGCCATCGGCAGGAAGATGCAGACCTGGCTCGGGCTCAGCCCGTTCGCGGTGGAGCCTAAGCGCGCGGCATAGGAGAGCCGGGGGCTTCGATCGGATAATGCTCACCCTCATAAGCCTCGATCAGAGTTGCGAGAACGTCGAAGTGGCCACCATCGAGAGAGCCGACCTCCGGCTCATTCTCGAAATATTTGGTGATTTCGGCGATCGCCCAATCGTAATCGGCTTCGGTCTTAATGGGTCGAATGTTTTCCATCACACCTTCTCCGGATCAATCTTGTTATACTCTTTGTGCGTCCCGACGAACAGGCTTGCACCCTCCTGACAGTTGGCAGGAAACGGGTGGCGGGGCCGGCTTTTGGCGGCTTCAATGCGGCCATGTTCATCACCCTGGCCAAGAATCTGAAATCCGCGCCGCTGCCGGTCGCCGACGATCCGCGCTGGGCGCGCATTGTCGCCCGCGACAAGTCTGCCGACGGCGAGTTCTGGTATTCGGTGGCGACGACCGGCGTCTATTGCCGGCCCTCCTGCCCCTCGCGGCGCGCCAACCCCAGGAATGTGCAGTTGCACGGCACGCTGGAACAGGCCAGGGCGACGGGCTTTCGCCCGTGCCGGCGCTGCAATCCCGATGGCCCTTCGCTCGAGGCCGGCAACGCCGCGATGGTCGCCGACGCCTGCCGCAGGATCGAGCAGAGCGAGGCAGAGCCGTCGCTCGCTGAACTGGCTGATGCCGCCGGCCGCAGCGCCGGTTATTTCCACCGTATCTTCAAGGCCGTTACCGGGCTGACGCCGAAGGACTATGCCGCCGCGCACCGCGCCGCCAGGGTCCGCCGGGGCCTGGAAGACGGCGCCAGCGTGACGACGGCGATTTACGATGCCGGCTTCAATTCGAGCGGGCGTTTCTACGAGAAATCGACCGGCATGCTCGGCATGACGCCGACGCGCTATCGCGCCGGCGGTGCCCATGAGGAGATCCGCTTCGCCGTCGGAGAATCCTCGCTCGGCGCCATCCTGGTCGCGTCCAGCCAAAAGGGCGTCGCCTCGATCCTGCTCGGCGACGATCCGGACGTGCTGGTGCGCGACCTGCAGGATCGTTTCCCCAGGGCACGGCTGATCGGCGGCGACCGCGACTACGAAGCACTGGTCGCCCGCGTCGTCGGTCTCGTGGAAGCGCCGGCACTCGGCCTCGATCTGCCGCTCGACGTGCGCGGCACCGCCTTCCAGCAGCGCGTCTGGCAGGCCTTGCAGGACATCCCCATCGGCCGCACGGTTTCCTATGCCGAGATTGCAGAGCGCATCGGCACGCCAAAGGCCACCCGCGCCATCGCCGCTGCCTGCGCCGCCAACAATCTCGCCATCGTCATCCCTTGCCATCGTGTGATCCGCAAGGACGGCGCCCTGTCCGGCTACGCCTGGGGCGCGGAGCGCAAGCGCGCGCTGCTCGACCGTGAGGCGGCCGTCGGATCGAGCGTGGTGAGGACACCCACATACCGGTCTTCGCGGGTCTGACGAGGACCCGCGATGCGCGCGATGGCAAGCTCTCCCGATGCGAACAGCCAGACCCGCAACGGCGCGGTAGCCAGCCGCAGCATCCAAGACGCGAAATCACGGGTGATGGCCGCCATCGGCGAGCTTGTCGATGGCGGCAAAGCCGAATGGAGCCGCACCGCGACCGGCGAGATCGAGCTGCGGCTGTTGACCGGAGAGGTGTTCGTGCTTGGGGAGATGTTCGTCACGCGCGTCGAATGAGCACCATCCGCGCTCTACGGCGCCCCCCTCTGTCCTGCCGGACATCTCCCCCACTTGTGGGAAGATTGGCTGTCATCGCGGCCTTCGCCAATCTCCAGCGTTTCAGGACGAGAGCCGGCGCCGGAACTGCCAATCTCCCTCCTTGTGGGGGAGATGTCCGGCAGGACAGAGGGGGGCGCCGTAGAGCACCTACCTTGGAGATTCGAATTTGAAAGCAAGCACCGGAGTGAGACACGGCTGGCACGTGGCTAGGGTTCAGGCACAGACAAAGGAGTAAAGGCAATGAACCTCATGCAAACCGATATGCCGGCGACAGCCACCAACGTCGCCGCCCTCGACACCATCGTCTACGCCATCGGGCAATCCGCGATCGGCAACATCCTGGCGGCGCGCAGCGATATCGGCGTCTGCGCCATCCTGATCGGCTCGGACGCCGATGCGCTGGAGCAGGACCTTGGCCATCGCTTCCCCGGCAAGATGCTGGTCGAAGACGAGCCAGCCTTGCGCTACGATCTCGCGGCACTAGCGCGCTTCATCGAAACGCCGGCCACCGGCCTCGACCTGGCGCTCGACATGCGCCACGGCACACCATTCCAGCAACAGGTCTGGGCCGCGTTGCGCGCTATCCCGTGCGGCGCCGCCATCACCTACACCGCACTGGCACGCCGCATCGGTCAGCCGGATGGTGCCCGTGCCGTGGCAACGGCCTGTGCGGCTAACACCATCGCGCTCGGCATTCCCTGCCACCGCGTTGTCCGCACCGACGGCACGCTGTCGGGCTATCGCTGGGGCGCCGAGCGCAAGCGCACTCTGCTCGACAAGGAGGCTACGATATGAACGCCCACGCCAAGGTTGCCACATCCGTGGTCGAAGCCGCCGAGACACGCGTCGCCGGTTACGACTGGCCGGCGCTTGCCGCCGAACTCGACGGCTTCGGCTGCGCGGTGATTGAGAAATTGCTGTCGCCTGAGGAGTGCCGCCGGATCGCCGGCCTCTATCCCGAGGAGCAGCATTTCCGCAGCCATATCCATATGGCCAGGCACGGCTTCGGCAAGGGCGAGTACCGCTACTTCCGCTACCCCTTGCCCGACCTGTTGGGCGGCCTGCGCAGCGCGCTCTATCCCAGGCTGGCCGAGGTCGCCAATCGGTGGAACGAGCGCATGGGGCAAGCCATGCGCTACCCCGCGACGCATGCGGCGTTTCTCGAACAATGCCATGCCGCAGGCCAGACGCGACCGACGCCGCTGCTGCTGCAATATGTGCCCGGCGACTTCAACTGCCTGCATCAAGACCTCTATGGCGACCTCGCCTTCCCGCTGCAGGTGGCGATCCTGCTTTCCGAACCGGGCCGGGATTTCACGGGCGGCGAGTTCGCGCTGACCGAACAGCGGCCGCGCATGCAGAGCCGTGTCGAAGTGGTGCCGCTGCGCCAGGGCGATGCCGTTGTCTTCGCCGTCCACAACCGGCCGGTGCAGGGAACCAAGGGCAATTACCGCGTCAATCTGCGCCACGGCGTCAGCCGCCTGCGCTCAGGCATGCGCCACACGGTCGGCATCATTTTTCACGATGCGAAGTGAGTGTCATGGAGGAGGGGCGCTTCATTCCGCGTCCTCGGAGACCATATCCAGGATCCACGGACATGCATAATAGTCGGCGATGCGGTCGATCAGACCGCCGGCGGCATGGATCCGCACCAGATACGCCGGCCGCCAGACCTCGCCATGCAGCCTGTCGACAACCAGCACGATCTCCCCTTCGATCGAGCCGGGCCGCATGCGCCAGGGCAGCTCGCTGCGTTCATATTCGACGAAGTAGGGCGAGCCCGACAGCAAGCCATTGTAGCAGTCGGAAACCCGCAGCCGCGCATCGGCACTGGTCAGCGCCCGTACCCCGTCCCAGTCTCGCTTGTTGAACAATTCGACGTAGCGGCCAAGAAGCCGCGCCAACTCGGGGTCGTGTGCGGGTGCCGCGACCGGTTGCGCCGGCAAGGCGGCGAGCTTGGCACGGCCACGATTGAGCGCCGACTTGACGCCACCTGACGTCGAGCCGACCAGATCGGCGATCTCCTCCAGCGAATGGTCGAAGACATCCTTGAGCAGCACGCAGGCGCGCTCCTTCGGCGGCAGGTGCACCACCAGCCGCTCGATGGCACGGCCGGCGCCCGGACCGGCGGGCTCGACAGGCAGCACGACCTCGTCGCCGGCATAGCCGGCCTCGGCCCGCTGCCGCGCGCGGCGGCTTCTGATGAAGTCAATGCAGCGGTTGTGGGCGATGCGGAACAGCCAGGGCCGCAGCGCCTGCGCATCGTCGAGCCGTTCGATCTTGCGATAGGCCTCGAACAGCGCCTCTTGCATGATGTCCTCGCCATCGAGGACCGAACCGGTCATGCGCGCGCAGTAGCGGTGCAACCTGACGCGCAGATGCGAAACGGTCGCCAGGAACGCCGCGTAGCGCAGGTCGTACAGCCCTTCGGGGTCGAGACTCGGTTGCATCCCTTGCGATGTCTGACGGGAATTGCGGATCTGCTGGTTCATCGCGGCACCACCACACCTTTGCGCAAGCGCCACGCTTCCACAAGTCGACACGATCAGCTAGGCGCATGGTCACGCCGCCCTGTCGCCGGCAGCCTTGCTGGCATCCGGCAGGCCCAGTCTCGGTCGCACCCAAGCGGCCAGGCGGCCGATCGCGTCGTCGGCTTCCGGCGCCCGGCCGGCCATCATCTGGAAAGAGTGCAGCATGCCGTCAAAGACATCGAGCCGCGTCTCAACCCCGGCCAGCCTGGCGCGCTCGGCGAACATGCGGCTTTCGTCGACCAGCGTCTCGTCCGCACCGGCCTGCAGGAACACAGGCGGAAAACCGGTGAGGTCGGCATAGAGAGCGCTGACCTCCGGATCGAGCCGGTCGCGGTCACCGATGAAGTTGGTCACCAGCCAGTCGACGGCGGCCTTAGCGAAGGCCGGGTCCTTGTCGCGGTTGGTCTCGTAGCTGGCGGCGGTCAGCGCCATGTCGAACCAGCCGGAGATGATCAGCGTGGCAACGGGCAGCGGCCGCCCTTGCGCACGCAGCCGCTGCAGGACGCCATAGGTCAGGATCGCGCCGCAGGAATCGCCGGCAAGCGCGATGTGGCTGGCATCGAAGCCCCGATCGGCGAGCCAGTTCCAGACCTTCATCGCCGCATCGAGCTGGGCCGGATACTTGGCCCGGTGCGCCAGCGGATAGTCGTAGAGCAGCGCCCGACAGCCGACGGCCTTGGCCAGATGCCCGACCAGCTTGCGGTGCGTATAGATCGAGCCGCCGATGAAGCCGCCGCCATGCGCATAGAGCAGCACACGCCCCTCGTCGGCGCCCTTCGGCACCGTCCACATCGCCGGCACGCCGCCGGCATCGACCTCGATATAGTCGACGCCGCCGGGTTCGCCGGTCAGTGCTGTCCAATGCGTGTCGTTGTGGTCGATGATCGCTTGCGGGCTGGTCAGCTTGCCCGCATTGGCGGCGATCGTCGCGTAGTGGTTCCTGTTCGCCTCGCTCTGTATGCTCGCCATGTTGGTCTCCCGAGTTACGGATCGCGGGCTGCGCGACCTTCAAGGACAGAGACGAACGGGCGGACAAAAAGGATACGTCAGGTCCCGGATCTTCTCTCTCCCTCACCCCACCGATCCGTAACGGTTGACCACCATGCCGCAGGCATAAGCCTTCGAGCCGAGCAGTCGCAGGGTCTGGAAACCGCCCTGATCGAAGATTCGGCGGCCCGCGCCCAGCACCGCCGGATTGATGAACAGCTGGAACTCGTCGACCAGCCCGGCAGCGATCAACGCGGAGGCAAACCCCGCGCCGCCGAAGACGGCCATGTCGCCGCCCTCGCCCGCCTTCAGCGCATTGACTTCACGCGGCAGGTCGCCGCTGGCCAGCATGGTGCGCTCCCAGGCCGATTGCTTGAGCTTGTCGCTCAGCACCACCTTCCGGGTGTCGACGACGCGCTGCGCGAAAGCGTAGAACGGGTCGCGCGGAAATTTCTTCGCCGCATTACCCCAATGGGCAAGATAGCCCTCCTGCGCCATCTTGCGGCTGAGCAGGATGGTGTCGATGCCGGCGAACACAGCGTTGAAGTCCTGCTTCAGCTCGTCGTCCCAAGCGCTCTCGTCACCCCATTCCCAGAGCTGCCAGGCATGGTCCTCATGGGCGCCGACAAAGCCGTCGACCGACATCTGCATCTGAAGGATCAGCTTTTTCATCGTCGTTCTCCTCGTCTTGTCCGGCTCAAAGCGTGCAGGCGAAATTGCAGGGCAGCATGATCAGTGTTAAATAGTTTACATTTGGAACCATTGACACGGAGCGAGAACAGTATCAATAGTAAAGTGATTTAAAAATGGAACCATAGATGTCGACGCGCGAAAAATCCGGCTGCCCGATCAACCTGTCGCTCGAACTCGTCGGCGACCGCTGGACGCTGCTCATCATCCGCGACCTGGTCTTCGCCGGAAAAAGGCACTTTCGTGAATTCCTGCAATCCGACGAAGGCATCTCATCGCGCACGCTGGCCGAGCGGCTGCAGACCCTTCAGGACGAAGGCATCCTCACCCGCAGCGACGACCCGACGCATGGGCTGAAAACGGTCTACCGGCTGACCGAGGCCGGCATCGACCTGCTGCCCATACTGGCGACGCTCGGCGCCTGGGGCAGCAAACACCGCAAGGCCGACGATCATCTGGCGCGGATCGCCGAAGAGCTGGCGGCGGGCGGCGAGCCCGCTCTGGAGGCCATGAAGGCGGCGCTGCGGGCGGGGCATATCGCCTAGGCGGTCGCAATCCCGGACCTGAGAAAAGCAGCACTGCAGCGGATGGGCTCCAAGAAACCACCTCCTGCTTGACAATCACCCCCTTTTGTTCTCTATTTGTTCGTGTCTATCAGCAACTGTGGATGTGCCTTCGGGATGGAAACGACAGCCACCATCCTGCATGCCGATCTCGACGCCTTCTATGCCTCCGTCGAGCAATTGCTCGACCCGTCGCTGCGCGGCAAGCCGATCGCGGTGGGCGGCGGCGTGGTGCTCGCCGCCTCCTACGAGGCGCGCGCCTTCGGCGTGCGCGGCGGCATGCCGGGGCGCAAGGCGCGCGAACTCTGCCCGCAGCTGATCTTCGTCGGCGGCAATTTCAGCCACTACCAGCGGCTGGGCGATGCTGCGATCAAAGTGCTCGACTATTTCACGCCGCTGGTCGAGCGCATCTCCATCGACGAGGCCTTTGCCGATGTCGCCGGCTGCACGCATCTGTTCGGCTCTCCACAAGAGATCGCAACGATCATCCGCCGCCGGGTACGCGCCGAACTCGGCCTGCCGATCTCGATCGGCGTCGCCCGCACCAAGCATCTGGCCAAGATCGCCTCGCAGGTGGCCAAGCCCGACGGGTTGGTGGTGGTCGAGCCCGGCAGCGAGCTTGCTTTCCTGCACGATCTGCCCGTCGGGCTGATGTGGGGCGTCGGCCCGGCGACCAGGGCGCGGCTGGCCGAAATCGGCGTCGAGACCATCGGCCAGCTGGCCAGGACCCACAGCGGCGCGCTGACGCGGCTGCTCGGTCCCGCCGTCGGCGAAAAGCTCGCCGCCCTGTCATGGAACCGCGACCCGCGAAAACTGGAGACGAAGCGCCGCGCGCACTCGGCCGGCGCGCAATCGGCGCTCGGCCTGAAGCCGGCGGTGTCGCGGGTCATCGTCCCCACTCTGCTGCATCTGGCCGACCGCGTCGCCAGCCGGTTGCGCGCCAAGGCGCGGCCCGGCCGTACGGTGACCGTGCGCGTGCGCTTTGCCGATCTGAGCGCCGTTACGCGCTCGATCACGCTGGACCAGCCGATCTCGGCGACAACCATGCTGGCCGAGATCGCCGGCGACCTGGTGCGCGGCGTACTCGCCGACCACCCGCATGACACGATCTCGCTGCTGGCGATCTCGGTCTCGCATCTCGAGGAAAGCTTCGAGCTGCAGCTCGAACTGCCCCTCGGCCTCGCCGATGAGAAACGCAGGCCCGGTACCAGGAAAGGCCTGGCACGCTTCGACGCCGACCGCGCCATCGACAAGATCCGCGAACGCTTCGGCAAACAGGCGGTCGGCTACGGCACGGTGGCGCTGGAAGCGGCGCGCTCGGTTCCGGATGAATTCAGGGAACTGGCGGAGAAGGAGCTGTGAAGCAAAGGCAAAGGCTATGGGCCGGTACGCGAGTAACGATGGACCCGGACACCACTGGAGCTTGCCCCGTGCCAAGGGCTTGCCCCGTGCCAGGGCTCGCAGGCTATGCCGTCGTGGTCGGCATCGTGAGTCGGCCAATAGCCAGGTTCGCCCCTGTGCGCAGAGGCGAGGCCAACGGCACGGGCGGCGGTGCAGTTCGGGAACGCGGCAAGGTGCCTCAGCACCGAGAGAGGTGAATCAAACCGAATGCCGACGAAGCCATAGACGATATAGCCCGACAACAGAATGAACGGCGCGAACAAAGCCACCCATCTCAGCCTGCCAAGGCGGCGACGGTGATAAGGTGAAGGCCATCGCAAGAATGGCAGGAGCATCCCCGCCAACTCCCCGGTTGAAGTGCCCGAACCAGACTAACGTCACCCGGATACAGTAGCAATAACGCCCATCTCCGATCGGTTCTCGGGTTCAGAGCGTGGCTATTGGTGGCGGGTGGCGACACTTTCAGTTCTACGCCTCGCCATCCCAATAGCGCCTCACCGCGGCCATGTCGAAAATGCCGTCGCGCCGGCGCAAGGCGTCCACCGCCATCTTGTTGGAATCGGGATAGACGCAGACCTCATTGGGGTTGTGCTCGCCGATCATCAAATAGCGGCACGGTCCGCTACCGCTGTTGAGGAAGGAATGCCCGACCGCCAGGCCAGCGGGAAAGCAGACATAGTCGCCCGCTTTCATCTCGTGGCGCTCCTCGCCAAGCAGCAGCGTCACCTGCCCTTCCAGGATCAGCGCATGCTCCTCTTCGAGCATATGGTAGTGCCTGGGCGCCAAGCGCATGCCGGGGGCCGGCGCCTCGATCAGCATGCCGACGCGATAATCGGACCGGCCCAGAGCGGCATAGGTCAGATGCCTGGACCGGCCGCCGAACTGCGGGCCCTCGCCTTCGACCTTCCATTCGACAGCATCGCTGGCGATCGGCGGGATCGGCGCGGCCGGGGGTCTGGTGACACCGGTCGTCACATCCGACGGCGACGGATCGCCGGCGGCAAGGCCGGTGTGCTCGCCGTCCCAGTAGCTTCGGGTTGCCGCGAGATCGAAGATCGCGCGACTGCCCAACGCGCGCACCAGCACCTTGTTGGAGGCGGTATAGACGACGACGTCGTTCGGGTTGCGCTCGCCGACGATGACATAGCGGCATGGCGCATCGCTGGTGTTGATCAGGCAATGCCCCGCCGCCGCACCCGCCGGAAAGCAGATGTAGTCGCCTGCCTTCATGGCATAGGCGGCGTCGCCGACATAAGCGGTGAGCGTCCCTTCGAGGATGAAGACATGCTCTTCCTCGATAATGTGGTAATGCGCCGGCGAGGTCTGCTTGCCCGCCGGCAGTTCCTCGATCGCCACGCCGACATGATAGTTTTCGCCAAGGACGGCCAGCGACAAATGCCGATAGCGCACGCTGAAGCGTGGCACGTCCGACCATTCCGTCCATGGCACCTCATCCGATGCGAATGGCACGGGCGGTTTCGCTTCGTCTGCCATCGAGCCTCCTGGTCCTGCCGCCCTGTCCTCGTCGCGACAGAACAAAGCTGCCAGCTTCCGGCATCATCGCCAAGCGGTGTTCGCCACACTCCTGACAAAGCCGGACAGAAGCCGCCCGTTTAACCCCTGATCGCCTTGCCGGCCTGCTGCAGCAGCTCGAACGCCGCGAAGCGCTTGGCATGCCAGCCGGCCAGCGTAGCGTCGGGATGATAGACCTCGCCGAGTTCCGACATGCCGGCCATAGCCGTCGCGACATCCTTGTAGGTTCCCGCGGCGACAGCGCCCAGCATCGCCGAGCCGAGCAGCACAGGCTCCGGCGAGGTCGACGCGACCACCACCATGCCAGTCGTGTCGGCCAGCAGCTGGCGCACCAGCGGGCTTTGGCCAGCGCCGCCGCTGACGACGATGGTGTCCACCGGGATGCCTTTCTCGTGCTCGGCCCGCACGATCTGGCGCGCGCCGTAGCCGAGCCCGCAGACGCCGGCGACATAGAGCCCGACCAGGCTGTCGAGACTGGTGTCGAGATCGAGCCCGGCAAGCAGCGCACGCGCGTCCGGATCGGCGAAGGGCGCGCGGTTGCCGAGGAATTCCGGCACGACATGGATGCCGCCGACCAGGGCCGGCGTCGCCGCCGCGCCGTTGCGGCTTTGCGCCTGCAGAGATAGCCAGGCGCTGAGGCTGAGGCCGTCGGCCTGCGCCCTCGCCGTGGCTTCGCCGCTTGCCGCGTGCATGCGCACCAGATGATCGATCGCTGCACCCGCCGCCGATTGGCCGCCCTCGTTCAGCCACAGGCCCGGCACCATGGCCGAGAAATACGGACCCCAGACGCCGTCGACGAAAGCGGGCTGCGCGGTCGACGACATGGTGCAGGCCGAGGTGCCGAAGACATAAGCCATGCGCGACAGAACGCTGCCGAACGCGCCGCGCGCGCCGACCGTGCCGACGCCGCCGGCATGCGCATCAATCAGTCCGGCCGCCACCGCGGTGCCGCCGACGAGCCCAAGGTCCGCTGCTGCCTGCGCGGTCAGTCCACCACCGAGTGCGGCACCTGCCGGTACGATCTCGGTGCCGATGCGGGCGAACCCCTCATCGGCAAGCGCGCCAAGGCCAATCTTGCGGAAATAGGCCTCGTCCCAGCGGCTCTCATGCGCCAGATACGTCCATTTGCAGGTCACCGTGCAGACCGAGCGCGCAAGGCTGCCGGTCGCCCGCCAGGTAAGGAAATCGGCGAGGTCCATGAACTGCCATGCGGAGTCGAAAGTGGCGGGCAGATTTTCCGCCAGCCACAGGAGTTTCGGCGTTTCCATCTCCGGCGAGATGACGCCGCCGACATAGTTCAGCACCGCTTCGCCGCTGCGGTTGATGCGGCGTGTCTGCTCGACCGCGCGGTGGTCCATCCAGACGATGATGTTGCGTTCGGCATTGCCGGACGGGCCAACCGGCAACGGCACGCCGCCCTGGCCCAGCACCACCAGCGAACAGGTGGCGTCGAAGCCAATGCCGGCGATCGCCTCGGGCGCTACGCGCGATCGAGCGACAGCTTCACGCGTGACCGCGCACACCGCCCGCCAGATGTCATCGCTCGACTGCTCGACAATATCGCCGGCCTCCCGCCAGACCTCGATATCCTGCTTGGCCGAGGCAAGCAGGTTTCCGGATCGGTCGAACACCCCGGCCCGCGCGCTGCCGGTGCCGACGTCGATGCCGAGATAGTGGGGCATGGAGAACCTCCGGTTCAGGGAATAGGGAATAGGGAATAGGGAATAGGGAATAGGCAGTAGGCAGTAGGAGATTAGTAGGGATAGGGACGCGCGAAGCGTTTTTGAGCGAGGCCAGTAAGACTGTGTCTACATCTTCCCTACTGCCTACTGCCTACTGCCTACTGCCTATTCCCTATTCCCTATTCCCTATTCCCTACTGCCTCACAAATCATTGCTCTGCGGCAAAATCACCAGATCCCGGATCGTCACGTTGCGCGGACGGGTCAGCATGAACATGACGGCCTCGGCCACTTCACGTGGCTGCATCAGGCCGCCGGCGGCGAGCTCTTCCTCGAGCTTGGCCTTCGGCCAGTCGTCGACCAGTGCCGTCACCACCGGGCCGGGCGCTACTGCGCCGACGCGCAGGCCGTGCTTGGCGACCTGACGGCGCACCGTGTGGACGAAGGCCTGCACGGCGTGCTTGGACGCCGTGTAGATCGGCTCCCACACCACCGGGACCAGGCCGGCGATCGAACTGGTGACGATGATGTCGCCGGTCTTGCGTTCGATCATGTGCGGCAGCACCGCCTGGATCGAGCGGAAACAGGCATTGATGTTGAGGTTCAGCATCCGGTCCCAGGCGTCGGGATCCCCGGTCGCCACCTCGCCGCCGACATAGGCGCCGGCATTGGCATGGAAGATATCGAGCTGGCCGGCCTTCTCCAGAATCTGCGGCATCATGGTGGCGACGCTTGCCGGCCGCATCAAGTCGATCACCAGAGGGATCGCCTTGGGGCCAAGCTCGGCACACAGTTTGTTCAGCGTCGCCTCGGCGCGGTCGACCAGCACTACGGTGGCGCCGGCCGCCAGCATATGCCTGGCGCATTCGAGACCGATGCCTGATGCCGCGCCGGTGACGGCGGCAACTTTTCCGGACAGTTCTTCGCTCATGTCTTGCTTCCTGTTGATGGGTTCAGGCCCGGCCATGCGAGACACGCGAGCGGCGTGCCAGCGAGTCGACGATGACCGCAATGGCAAGCACGGCGCCGGTGATCATGTACCGAAGCGACGAGGACAGATCGAGCAGCGTCAGGCCACTGGCGATCGACTGGATGACGATGATACCGAGCAGTGCCGAATAGGCGCTGCCGCGGCCGCCGAACAGGCTGGTGCCGCCGATGACAGCCGCCGCGATGGCGTTGAGGTTGACGTCGCCGGTGCCGGCCTGCTGGCTGGCCGAGGCAAGGCGCGCCGCCGACAGCACGCCGCCGAAGGCCGCCAGCATCGAGCACAGCACGAAGGCGCTGGAATAGATCAGCCGCACATTGATGCCGGCGCGCCTTGCCGCCTCGCGGTTGCCGCCGACCGCCGACATCGAGCGGCCCCATTTCGTCCGCGTCAGCGCGTAGTGCATTGATATGACCAGGCCGACGAACAGGCCGAACATCCACGGAATGCCGCGCGCCTGGTTGAGATAGAAGACGATGAGTTCGAGAATGACCGTGATGGCGACCGCTCGCGTGATGAGACCGCTCGTCGAACGTGCCGACAAATTGGCGGCGCGGCGGCGCGCAACGGTGCGCAGGCCGGTGATCAGCATGACGATGCCGGGAACGGCCGCCAGCCCGAACGACAAGAATTTAGGCATCACCAGCAGCTGGCCGAAATTCACCAGGTTCGAGCCGTAAGGGAGGTTGATCGAGCCGGTCGAGCCGAGGATGTAGAGCTGCAGTCCAAGCACCGCCAGCAGGCCGGCCAATGTCGAGACGAAGCTCGGCATGCCGAGCCGGTTGAACAGCAGCGCATAGAGCGCGCCGATGAAGCCGCCCACGGCGATAGCGGCGAGAATGGCGAGCGCCACCGGCCAGCCCTGGTTGACCCACAGCGTGCCGACCATCGCCGAGGCAAAGCCGCTGATCGAACCGACCGACAGGTCGATCTCGCCAACCATCAAAACGCAGACGATGCCGAGCGAGATGACGCCGACTGTCGAGCAATCGAACAGCAGATTGACCAAATTGCTGCTCGACAGGAAGATCGGGTTGATGCTGGCGAACACCGTCCAGATGATGACTAGCCCGACGATGACCGGCAACGAGCCGAGATCGCCGGAGCGGACCCGGTCGAAGAACCTGCGGATGGCGCCGCCGACCCCGGCCTCGTGCTTGACGCGCACGTCGGCGCGGTCGAGCTGCGGCGGCACGGGGGCGGCCTGTTCGGCTTCGCGGCTCATGGGTGGGGCTCCTGGGTTTGGTCTTGCCTAGCCTGTCTGCGCTCGGCGCGTCGTGACACCGAATTGTTCGACGCGCCGGTGATCGCGCTGACCAGTTCCTGGTTCGAGGCATCGGGCGAGAAAATGCCGTTGTTGCGGCCGAGCCGCAGCACGACGATGCGGTCGGCGACGGCGCGCACGTCTTCCATATTGTGGCTGATGATGACGACGCCGAGGCCACGGTCGCGCACCCGCTCGATCAGATTGAGCACTTCCGCCGTCTGCGCCACACCGAGCGCCGCCGTCGGCTCGTCGAGCAGGATAAGCTTGGGTTCGAGCAGCAGCGAGCGGGCGATCGCCACCGTCTGGCGCTGGCCGCCCGACAGCGACGCGACCACTTCGCGGACACTCGGGATGCGCGCCGAAAGCTCGTTGAGCAGCGTCCAGGCGCGCACTTCCATCGCCACCTCGTCCAGCCGCAGCGGACTGAGTTCGCGGCCGAGGAAAATGTTGGCGACGATGTCGAGGTTCTCGCACAGCGCCAGGTCCTGGAACACGGTGGCGATGCCGAGCGTCAGCGCCGCACTCGGATCGGCCAGCGTCACCTGCTTGCCGCGGTAGCTGATGCTTCCCGAACTCGGCTGATGCACGCCGGCCAGGATCTTGACCAGTGTCGACTTGCCGGCGCCATTGTCGCCGACCAGCGCCACCACCTCGCCGGCATGGACGTCGAGATCGATGTCGGTGAGCGCCGAGACGGCGCCGAAATGTTTCGAAATGCCGCGCAGGCTGAGCACCAGCTCGCCTGTCGGAACCGGTTCGTCCGGGGTTTCAATCATGCCAGTGACCTTTCAAAAAACCGGTTCGAGGAAGTGCGCTGTCTGGCCACCGCGCGGGTGGCCAGACAGCGGAGCGGGCAAGGGTCGCGGTCAGTTCCCGATGCCCAGCTTCTTGCAGCCTTCCGCATAACGATCGACGCAGAGTTCGGCCGCGGTGTTGATCTTCTTGTCTATGATCTCGGCCTTCAGGTTCTCCTGCGTCACCACGGCCGGCGTGAACAGCTGCGAGGGTGTGTCGTACAGCGTCATCTCGGCCTTCGGCGTCTCGCCCGAAAGCAGCTTGATGGCGACGTTGGCGGCGGCCGCCGCCACGATCTCGCTCGGCTTGGAGATGGTGTTGTACTGGTCGCCGGCGATGATCAGCTGCAGTGCCGCGATCGTCGCGTCATTGCCGGTCACTGGCGGCACCGGATCGACGCCTGCCGCCTTGAAGGCCGCGATGGCGCCGCCACCGGTGCCGTCATTGGCCGCGACGACGCCGAGTATCTTCGGCCCGAAGCGGGTGATCTGGCCGCCGGCCCACTGCTGCGCCTTCGGCGGTGCCCATTCCGGCGTGTCGTATTCGGCCAAGATCTGGTAGCCGCTGTTGTCGAGGCCTTCATGGATGCCCTTCTTGATCAGGCCGGCCGCCGCGTCGGTCGGCGAGCCGTTGATCTGCAACACGCCGCCGGTGGCCGGATCGACCTTCAGCGCCTTCAGGTGCTCGACCAGCGAGTCGGCGATGGCCTTGCCGATGCCTTCATTGTTGAACGAGACATAGAAATCGGCCGGTGCTGTCGGGATCGGCCGGTCATAAGCGATGACCTTGATGCCCTGGCTCTGCGCCAGCTTGACCAGCGAGGCGGCGGCGGTCGAGTCGACCGGGTCGAGCACGATCGCCTTGGCACCCTGCGAGATCACCGAGTTGAACTGCTGCTGCTGGCGTGAGGCGTCGGCATCGGCGTTCTGGTAGAGCACCTTGCAGCCCGGGCACAGCTTCTTCATCTCGGCGGCGAAGCCGGGATAATCGTGCTGTTCGTAGCGGGTCGAGGCCTGGTCGGGCATCAGGAAGGCGACGGTGGCGTCGGTGACGGGCTCGGCAAAGGCGGCCGTGCCACCGAGGAGAGAGAGTGCGAGCGCTGCCGCACCGGTCGATTTCCAAGCAAATCTGGTCATTCGAATGTCTCCGTTTCAAAAAATGGTTTCACGAACCTGAGCGCCGCATGGCGCCAGGATTGACTGCACGTCGGACTGTTTCGAGGAGTGTGATCCGCGCCCTCTGACGGATCTGCGTCAGGTAGTCGTGAACGCACCTCCTGGATGATCGTGGACGATCAGCCCGTATTGCTGGATTTCAGGACAAGCGATCTCCAGCACGGGGCGCCTCCAACGCACCCCGCGTTATTCCTTCCCTAATTCTCGGCTCCTCCCGGTTCCTCCCTGTTAGGCGGCAATCTCCGCATTGATGTTTTCCGCCAGCAACGTCCTGAAGCGCGAAGGCGACATGCCTTTCTGCGCCAGGAACTGGCGGTTGAAATTCGAGATGTTGTTGTAGCCGGCGGCGAAGCAGATCTCGGTGATCGACATCTGGCCTTCGCTCATCAACAGCTGGCAGGCGAGGTTGATGCGCAGCCGGTTGACATATTGCACCAGCGCCATGCCGGTGTGGCGGCGGAAGCTGCGCGAAAAGGCGCTGGGGCTGCGTCCGGCGATCTCAGCGAGGTCGCCTTCGCTGAACGGCTCGGTCAGATGCCCGTTGATATAGGCCAGCGCCTTGTTGATGCCGGCCGACATGAAGCCCGACGGGTCGGGAAGATAACCGGCGCTGGTCAGCGTGCGCACGTCGCCGGCACGGCTCAAAATGTCCAGCACGCCCATGAACAGCGAGAGGCGGCGCACGCCCTGCGCCTCGACCAGTTCGGCAAGCAGCGGTGCGGCAAGCTCAGCCGTCGCCGGCGAGAACAGTGCGCCGCGACGGCTGGTTTCCAGGATACCGGCGCAGGCGGCAAGTTCGGGAAGGGCCGCCGTCGATTCGGCGATGAATGCTTCCGAGAACTGGACGACACGTCCGCGCAGCGGCACACTTTCGCCCGGGGGTACGTCGCTGACCCAGTTATGCGGCAGATTGGGGCCGGTGAGCACCAGATTGCCCGGCTCGAACTCGCCGATAAAGTCGCCGACGAAGTAGCGGCCGGTGGTGGCGACGACAAGGTGGATCTCGTATTCAGGATGGAAGTGCCAACGCACGGTGCGGAAGGGATAGCCGTGAGCCCACGCCTTGAACGACTCACCGTGTCTGATCTGGACGACTTCCAAGTCCGGATTCATGCCTGTTCCTCCCGACACCGGTCCAGTCATGCGACCAGTTGCAGTGTCCTCTCCGCAGGCCGCGTATGCCGCTCTCTGCAGTGATCCAAGCTTAGGCGGCAATCCCTGTCGCCGCCACCACGGTCTGTCCATCTGACCGATACTTTTTTGACGTTTTTGTGGTCAAGAGAACGGCTGCTGGGAAAGATGGCTCAGGCTGTAAAGCCGCCAAGGAACCCGGAGCCCATGGCTGGCGGTTTCTTCCGAACCATCGACAACGCCCGGATCGGTCATGCGTCGTCGTCAGCTCACCTCGTGCAGCGCATCATTCGCTACCGCTGCCGGCGGAGCCATATCCGGCACAAGTATGTCGTTGCGGCGTCCGAAAGTGACCAGGGTGGCCCGCACCGTCTCCGCATCGATCTCACCGGCGATGCCGGCCCTGCAAGCGTTGAGCGCGACGGCATGTGCGCCATTGCGGCTGGCGGCCGGCCAGTCCTGCAGCAGGGCATAGGCTTCCATCACGCTGTCGATCTTCCTCGGAAGACCCATTCCGACCAGAAGGGTGACCGGTTCCTTGAACTGCCCATGATTCATCGCTCGTGCCTCCTCTCGATTGTGCAGGACCTGCGGCGGACCGAAGACCGAAGAGCGCAGCCCGCCGGGGCTAGGGTGGGTGGGGCTAGCCCGGATATCTCACACAGTCTTTCGGCGCGAGGCTGGCGGCAGCGATTTTGCCGGCGCTTGAGCTGCGGGCAAGGGATGTCGGCCGCTTGGA